>JAICUS010000247.1 GCA_025935735.1 Solirubrobacteraceae bacterium
AACCATCTCGGTCGCGTCCGACGAACGCGGGCCGAGCTTGAGGATCCGGGTGTAGCCGCCCGGACGCTCCTTGTAGCGCGGGGCGATCTCCTCGAAGAGCTTGTAGATCACGCCCTTGTCGGGGTGCTGGAGGATCGAGGTCGCCTGGCGACGCGCGTGCAGGTCACCCTTGCGCGCGAGCGTGATCAGCTTCTCGATCTCCGGCTTGACCGCCTTGGCCTTGGCCTCGGTGGTCTTGATCCGCTCGTGGTCGATGACCTCGATGCAGAGATTCGCGAGCAGCGACTTGCGGTGCGCAGAGTCGCGGCTGAGCTTATGACGGGTCTTCTGATGGCGCATGATCAGTCAGTGCGCAGCGTCAGGCCCCGCTGCGAGAGGGTCTCGATGACCTCGTCGATCGACTTCTTGCCGAAGTTCGGGATGGCGGCGAGCTCGCCCTCCGACTTGGACACGAGGTCGCCGACCGTCTGGATGCCCGCGCGCTTGAGGCAGTTGTAGGAGCGGACGCCGAGCTCGAGCTCCTCGATGAGGATGTCGTCCATCGGCCCGCCGCCCTGGCGCCCGCCGGGGGACAGCACGCCGCCGCCGACGCCCGCGCCGTTGTCCAGCTGCAGGCCGGGGCCCTGGCGCAGGTCCTCGATGCGGTCCTCGTCGGTGAAGATCGACAGCGAGGAGATGAGGATCTCCGCCGCCTCGCGCAGCGCGGCCTGCGGGTCGATCGACCCGTCGGTCTCGATGTCGAGCGTGAGCTTGTCGAAGTCGGTGCGCTGGCCGACGCGCGCCTGCTCGACCGAGTACGCCACGCGGCGCACCGGCGAGAAGATCGAGTCGATCGGGATCACGCCGATCGGCTGGTCGGGCGACTTGTTCTCCTCGGCCGGCCGGTAGCCGCGGCCGCGGCCGATCGTCAGGTAGAGCTCGAGCTTGGTCTTCTTGTCGAGCGTCGCGATGTGGGCGTCCGGGTTGAGGATCTCCACGCCGCTCGGCAGGTCGATGTCGCGCGCGGTGATCTCGCCGGGGCCGGTGACCACCAGCGGCGCCTCCACCTCCGTGGCATCGGAGTGCATGCGGCACACGATGCCCTTGAGGTTGAGGACGATGTCGGTGACGTCCTCGGTCACGCCCTTGATCGTCGAGAACTCGTGCGCCACGCCCTCGATCCGTACGGATGTCACCGCAGCGCCGGCCAAAGACGCGAGCAGCACGCGCCGCAGCGAGTTCCCGAATGTGTAGCCAAAGCCGCGATCCAGCGGCTCGACCACGAACTGCCCGCGGTTCTCTTCAACCGACTCGGACGTGATTCGGGGGATCTGGAAGTCGAGCATCAGGGTCCTAACGTCGTTCTCTTGGGGGGAGCGGAAGCCCGGCGGCGCCGGATGCGCGGCCGGGGAGGCGAGGGAAATGGTTACTTCGAGTAGAGCTCGACGATGAGCTGCTCCTGCACCGGCGCGGCGATCTCCGCGCGCTCGGGACGGCGCAGCACCTTCGCGGTGAGCTGGTCATGGTCGGCCTGCAGCCAGGCGGGGACCTGGGCGACCAGCTCGGTCGCGTCGCGGATCACCGTCTCGGCGTCCGAGCCGGGCTTGAAGGTGATCACGTCGTTCTCGCGCACCTGGTAGGACGGGATGTCCACCCGGCGCCCGTTGATGGCCCAGTGCCCGTGCCGGATGAGCTGCCGCGCCTGGCGGCGGGAGGCGGCGAAGCCGAGGCGCACGAGCACGTTGTCGAACCGGCACTCGAGGATGCGGAGCAGGTTCTCGCCCGTGATGCCCTGCTGGCGGGAGGCCTTCTCGTAGTAGTTGCGGAACTGCTTCTCCAGCACGCCGTAGTAGCGGCGCGCCTTCTGCTTCTCGCGCAGCTGGACCCGGTACTCGGACTGCTTCTGGCGCCCGCGGCCGTGATCGCCCGGCGGGTACGAGCGGCGCTCGACGCCGCACTTGTCGGTCAGGCAGCGCTCGCCCTTGAGGAACAGCTTCTGGCCCTCGCGGCGGCACTGCTTGCACTGGGGAGAGGTATCGCGTGCCATTTAAGTGTTGGTTCGTCTCAGACTCTGCGTCGCTTACGGGGGCGGCAGCCGTTGTGTGCCTGGGGAGTGACGTCCTTGACGCCGGTGACCTCGAGCCCGGCGGCCTGGAGCGAGCGGATCGCGGTCTCGCGGCCCGAGCCCGGGCCCTTGACGAAGACCTCGACCTTCTGCATGCCCTGCTCGATGCCCTTGCGGGCGGCCGCGTCCGCCGTCACCTGGGCGGCGAACGGGGTCGACTTGCGGGAGCCCTTGAAGCCGGCGCCGCCGGCGGACTCCCAGGCGATCACGTTGCCGTCGCGGTCGGTGAGCGCGACGATCGTGTTGTTGAAGGACGTCTTGATGTGCGCCTGGCCGATCGGGATGTTCTTCTTGACCCGGCGGCGGCCGCGCTGCGGTCTGCGAGGCGCCGGCATTACTTCTTACCGGCCTTCTTCTTGCCCGCCACCTGCATGCGCTTGGGACCCTTGCGCGTGCGGGCGTTGGTCTTGGTGTTCTGGCCCCGCACCGGCAGGCCGCGCCGGTGGCGCAGGCCGCGGTAGCAGCCGATCTCCATCAGGCGCTTGATGTTCTGCGAGCGCTCACGCCGCAGGTCGCCCTCGACCATGTAGTCGCGGTCGATCAGGTCGCGCAGCTTGGCGACCTCGTCGTCCGTGAGGTCCCGGACCTTGCGGTCGGGCTCGATCCCGAGCTGGGCCAGGATCTCGTTCGAGGTCGGCCGGCCGAGCCCATAGATGTAGGTGAGCCCGATCTCGACGCGCTTGTTGAGGGGGATGTTGATGCCGGCGATGCGAGCCATTGCTTACGCGCTCCTTCAGCCCTGCCGCTGCTTGTGGCGGGGGTTCTGGCAGATCACGAGCACCCGGCCGTGGCGGCGGATGATCTTGCACTTCTCACACATCGGCTTGACCGACGGTCGTACCTTCATGGTCCCTTTCGGCTGATGATCCAGACGGGGTGGCTCTGGCGGCCGGTTCGGTCGCCGCTACCATGCCCCCGGAGCGGTCACACGCAGAAGCCTCCCGGCTCCGAGCGCGACAAGCGAGGATAGCAAAGGGGGCGTGCCGACCGGGGGGCGTGCTAGGCGCGCGTGAGGCGCTCCACGAGCCGCCGCGCCGCGTCCGCCATCTCCGGCGGATCGAGCACCCGCATCGGCACGTCCATCGTAGCCATCCAGACGAGGAAGCTCTGCGACCACTGCCCGCGGGTGGAGACGATGCAGGCGTCCTCGCCGTCGGGCTCGACGCTCGCGTAGCGGCTCGGCACACGGGCGCTCGCCGCCTGCGCCGGCATCTCCAGGCGGACCCGGCCGCGCACCGCCTCGCCCTCGTCGAACCCGCCGGCGTGCAGCTGGCGGCGCACGTAGGCGGCCGCGTCGCCGCCCGGCACCGGCCGCCGGCGCCCGCGCCCGTCCTCGCGCACGCGCCCGCGAATCCGGTCGACCCGGAACGTCCGCCAGTCGTCGCGGTCGAGGTCGAAGGCCAGCAGGTACCAGCGGTAGCCGCTGTGGACGACCGCCGCGGGCTCGGTGCGCCGCTCGGCGGCCCGCTCGTCCTTGGTGACGTAGTGGAAGCGGACCTTGTGGCCGTCGCGGCAGGCGGCGGCGAGCGTGGCCAGCAGCTCCGGGTCGATCCGCGGGCCGTCGACCGCGAACGACGACGTGGCGTCCCCGAGCGCGCTGACCCGGCGGCGCAGCCGGGCCGGCAGCACCTGCTCGAGCTTGGCCAGCGCGCGCACGGAGGTCTCCTCGATGCCGGCGATCGACCCGCCGGCCGCGGTGCGCAGGCCGACGGCCACGGCGACGGCCTCGGCGTCGTCGAGCAGCAGCGGCGGCAGCTCGGCGCCCGCGCCCAACCGGTAGCCGCCGGCCACGCCGGGGGCCGCCTCGACCGGGTAGCCGAGCGAGCGCAGCTTGTCGACGTCGCGGCGGATCGTGCGCGCGCCGACCTCGAGGCGCTCGGCCAGCTCGCGCCCCGTCCACTCGCGGCGGACCTGCAGCAGTGACAACAGGGCCAACAGCCGGGCGGACGTCTGAACCATGCCGCCGATCATGCCAGGTATCGCGGACCGAAGATGACCGCATTGACTGGAACCAGGACCGGAGGTGGCCGCAAGCCCGGAGAGGCTGCACGGCATTCGTGGGCGCGGCCGGCCACGCGCTGCTGCCGGCGATCGCCTTCCTGGCCGCGGCGTGGGCGGCGGTGTTCTGGCTACCGCGCCACGCGCGGGGACACTAAGCCGCGGCCTGGGCGGCCGGGTGGTGCCAGGGGGTGAGGATGCGCGGGCCGGCGGCGGTGATGGCGACCGTGAACTCGAAGTGGGCGGCCAGCGAGCCGTCCTGGGAGTAGATCGCCCAGCCGTCGTCGCCCATGCGGACCATGTGGCGGCCGACGGTGACCATCGGCTCGACGGCCAGCACCATCCCCTCCTCGAGCGCGACGCCCTTGTGCGGGGGGCCGTAGTTGGGTACCTGCGGCTCCTCGTGCATGTCGCGGCCGACGCCGTGGCCGACGAGCGAGCGGACGATCGAGAAGCCGTTGGACTCGACGTACCGCTGGACGGCGTGGGACACGTCGCCCAGGCGGTTGCCGAGCCGGCACTGCTCGACGGCGGCGAACAGCGACGCCTCGGTGACCTCGAGCAGCTTCGCCGCCACCGGGGAGACGTCGCCGACCGCGAAGGTGCGGGCGGCGTCGGCCACCCAGCCGTCCTTCACCACGCCGATGTCCACGGACAGGATGTCGCCGCGGCTGAGCTTGAAGCGGCCCGGGATGCCGTGGACGACCATGTCGTTGGGCGACGCGCAGATCGAGCCCGGGAAGCCGCGGTAGCCCTTGAACGCCGGGGTGGCGCCCTGCGAGCGGATGAACTTCTCCGCCGCCGAGTCCAGCTCGCGCGTGGACACGCCCGGGCGGATCTTGCCCGCCAGCAGGTCCATCGTGCGCACCAGGATGTCCCCCGCGGCCGCCATCGCGTCGATCTCGGCCGGGGACTTCTTGATGATCACAGCCGTTCCTCGAGCCGCAGGGTGGCGAGCGTGGCGCGGATGTGGTCGTGGACCTCGGTGACGCTGCGGGTGCCGTCGAAGCGCCGCAGCAGGCCGCGCTCCTCGTAGAAGTCGATCAGCGGCTCGGTCGTCTCGTGGTAGACGGCGAGCCGCTTGCGCACCGCCTCCTCGCGGTCGTCCTCGCGCTGGGAGAGCGGCTTGCCGTCCTGGTCGCACACCGCGTCGTGCTTCGGCGGGTCGTACTTGACGTGGTAGACGTGCCCGTTGCTGCACACGCGCCGGCCGGAGATGCGCTCGATCACCACGTCGTCGGGCGCCTCGACCAGCAGCGCCGCGGTCAGCTCGCGCTGCTTGCGGGCCAGCGCCTCGGCGAGCGCCTCGGCCTGCGGCGCCGAGCGCGGGAAGCCGTCGAGCAGGAACCCGTCCTCGCCCTCCTCCTCGATCTTCTCGAGGATCATGGCGATCACCAGGTCGTCGGGGACGAGCTTGCCCTCCTGCATGTACTGCTTGGCCTGGTTGCCGAGCTCGGTCCCGTTGGCCTTGTGCTCGCGCAGCAGGTCGCCGGTGCCGATGTAGGGCAGCCCGAAGTCGTCGCGCAGCCGGCCGGCCTGCGTGCCCTTACCGGCGCCCGGAGGACCGAGCAGGATCAGGTTGAGCTCGCTCAAGGACTATTTAAGGAAGCCTTCGTAGTTGCGCATCATCAGCTGCGCCTCGAGCTGCTTCATGGTGTCCAGCGCCACGCCGACCACGATCAGCAGCGACGTGCCGCCGAAGTGGAAGCTCTGCGACGCGCCGGTGGAGGCGATGATGATGGTCGGCAGCGCGGCGACCGCCGCCAGGTAGATCGCCCCGGGCAGCGTGAGGCGGGCCAGGATGCGGTCCAGGAACTCCGCTGTCGGCCGGCCTGGCCTCACCCCCGGGATGAAGCCGCCGTACTTGCGCAGGTTGTCCGCCTGGTCGACCGGGTTGAACGTGACCGCGGTGTAGAAGTACGTGAACAGGATGATCATCACCGTCTCGCCCACCACGTAGGGCCAGCGGCCCGGGTTGAAGAACGAGGCCAGCCAGTCGAGCGACGGCACGAGCTGCCCGATGGTGGGCGGGAACGCCATGATCGAGGCGGCGAAGATCACCGGGATGACGCCGGCCATGTTGACCCGCAGGGGCAGGTAGGTCTGGCCGCCGGAGCTCATCCGGCGCCCGATCACCCGCTTGGCGTACTGGACCGGGATCCGCCGCTGGCCCTCTTGGATGAACACCACGGCCGCGACCACGCCGATCGCCAGGAACGGCATGATGATCTTGAACACCGGGTCCGGGTTCGTCCACCAGTTCTGCACGCCGCCGGGCGCCCCCGCGACGATCGAGGCGAAGATCATCAGCGAGATGCCGTTGCCGATGCCGCGCTGGGTGATCAGCTCGCCCATCCACATCACGAGCACCGCGCCGGCGGTCAGGGACAGCACCACCAGGATGACCGTGCCGGTGTTGAAGGTCGCGAACACGGGCTGGCCGGCCGACGAGCCCTGCGACTTGAACAGGAAGACGTAGCCGATGCCCTGGGCCGCGGCGAGGCCGATCGTCAGGTAGCGCGTGTACTGGGTGATCCGCGCCTGGCCGACCTCGCCTTCCTTGGACAGCTTCTCCAGCGCCGGCGAGACCACCTGCAGCAGCTGCAGGATGATCGATGCCGTGATGTAGGGCATGATCCCCAGCGCGAACACGGCCAGCCGCGACAGCCCGCCGCCCGTGAACGTGTTCAGCAGGTTGAGGATGCTGCCGCCGCCGTAGTTCTGCTGGATCGCGTCGACGGCCTGGGTGTTGATGCCGGGCACCGGGATGAACGAGCCCAGCCGGTAGAGCGCCAGGACACCCGCGGTGAACAGGAGCTTCTGACGGATCTCCGCGACGCGGAACGACGTGAGGATGGTGCCGAGCAATTAGGGTCGGATGATCGGGGTGGGGCGGAGGGGCTGCACGCCTTCCCTAGTCCTCGACGGTGACGCAGACTCCGCCGGCGGCCTCGATGCGCTCGCGCGCGCTCTTGGAGAACCGGTGCGCGGTGACGGTGTACTTCTTCGCGAGCTCGCCGCGGCCGAGGATCTTGACCGGGATGTCGCGCTTCTTCGCCAGGCCGGCGGAGCGCAGCTCCTCCAGCCCGATGGAGGCGCCGTCGTCGAAGCGCTGGTCGAGGTCGTCGAGGTTCACGTGCTGGGTGTGCGTGCGGAACGGCTCGAACGGCATCGACATCTTCTTGTTCGGGCCGCGCAGCTTGCGCATCCGCATGTGGATCGGGTTCTGGCCGCCCTCGAAGCGCGCGCGGTCCTTGGCGCCCGCGCGGGAGCCGTAGCCCTTGTGCCCGCGCCCGGACGTCTTGCCGTGGCCCGAGCCGTGCCCGCGGCCGACGCGCTTGCGGGCCTTCTTGGACCCCGGCGCCGGCTTCAGGGAATGGAGCCCGACGGCCTCGGCCTTGAGCTCCTCGTTGACCGCGTCCTGCTCGCTCATTTTTCTGTCTCGCTTCGCTCGCCACCGGTCTGGGCTTCGCCTAGACCTCGCACCGTAACCAGATGACGCACGGCATGGACCATGCCGCGCAGCTGCGGCGAATCCTGGCGCTCGACCGACTTGCCGATCCCGCGCAGGCCGAGCGAGCGCAGCGTGTCGCGCTGGCGCCCGTTGGTGCCGTTGGCCGACTTGACCTGGGTGATGACGAGGCTCACGTGACCACCTCCGCCGCGACCTCAGGCGAGTCCTCCGACAGCTCGGCGGACGGCTGCTCCGAGGTCTTCGGGCCCAGGCCCAGCACCTTGTCGACGGACAGGCCGCGCAGCGCCGCGACCTCCTCGGGCTTGCGCAGGTCCTGCAGGCCGGCGATCGTCGCCTTGACCAGGTTGATCGGGTTCTGCGAGCCGAGCGACTTGGACAGGATGTCGTGGATCCCGGCCAGCTCGAGCACCGCGCGCACGCCGCCGCCGGCGATCACGCCGGTACCGGGCGAGGCGGGCTTGAGGAAGACCCGGCCGGAGCCGAAGATGCCCGTCGTCTGGTGCGTGATCGTCGAGCCGTGGCGGGGCACGCGGAAGAGGTTCTTCTTGGCGCGCTCGACGCCCTTCTGGATGGCCAGCGGGACCTCGTTGGCCTTGCCGTAGCCGACGCCGACCACGCCGTTCTCGTCGCCGACGACGACCAGCGCGGTGAACGAGAAGCGCCGGCCGCCCTTGACGACCTTGGCGACGCGGTTGATCTCCACGACCCGCTCCTGCAGGTCGAGGCCATCACCGGAAACTGTGCGATCTACGAAGCTCATTTGGAGTCGTC
>JAICUS010000278.1 GCA_025935735.1 Solirubrobacteraceae bacterium
CCTCCGACGGCGGCTCACAGAACCCGGCTCTGGACGGCGCAAGTCGTCCGTCCGTGGGGCCGCTGACGCAGCGCCGCGGGTTTGACCGGCCGGCTCGGGCGCGCTTAGCGTGGCCGCATCTCCTCCAGGGCCCTCGCACCCATCCGCGGTCCGGCGACCGAGGCGCCCCGCGAGCCGCTGCCCGTCCCGGAGCCGCGCCGCGCCATCGTCGCACCACCCGACGTCCTGGCCCTGCAGCGCACGCTCGGCAATCGCGGGGTTCAGCGGATGCTGCCGGCCCGGTCGTCCGGGGCGCTCCTGCAGCGCTTCCCGGCCGCCCCGGCGAACACCGACACCGACCTCGACAAGTGGCTCGCCTACCTGAAGGCGATGGGTGACGCGCTGGACCTGTACAGCAAGGACAACGACGTCCAGTACCTGGAGGTGAAGGACTTCAAAGAGGTGCAGGGCCGCCTGGACGAGATCGACAAGGCGCTGACCAGCGCAAAGGATGTCGTCCGCGGGCAGCGCAGCGACGCTTCGCTCAGGGACAAGGTCGCGGCGGTGGGGAAGTTGTTCGGTCCGCTGTCCCGGGCGATCGGGGCCGCGAAGAGCGCGACCGAGAACCGGCTGAAGCCGCCCAAGGTGGCGCCGGTCGTGCCCGACGGCGACGAGATCCGCAAGGCCGTCACGCTCTACAAGGTGGATCCCGAGGCGGTCCTCGCCAGCCTGGGCGCGGCGATCACCGACTCCAAGAAGCTGAGCTCGTTCGCCAAGGTGTTCCACCTCACGTTGTCAGAGGTGTATGTCGGCGTCGCCGCGGGCCTCGTCGACTTCGGCTCCGCGCACACTCAGCTGACGAAGTTGACGCACCCCGACGCCGGCACCTTCACGGGTGTGCTGGCCGAGTTCCAAGGGATCAAGCGGCTGATGGACGCGGGCGAGCTGGACCCGACGCGGCCCGCCGTGATGGGCCTGCACATGCCGCGCCCCGAGCCGTTCAAGCAGGCCGGGGCCAAGCAGGACGTCGACATCTCCTACACGTCGAAGGAGGGCGTGATCCAGCTGATCGAGGTCAAGGACACGGTCGCCACGCTGGAGACGAAGATGAACGACATCGTCGGCGACGACGCGCTGGACATCGCGCAGAAGTTCGAGTCACGGCAGGCGCTGAGCCTGGCCACGCTGCGCGACAGCGAGCTGGCGAAGGGCATGAACGTCGAGCTCAAGATCATGTGCCTCTATCCGTTCGGCTGGGTGCGCTTCGTCATGGGCCGCAACTGCGACAAGCTGCTCGACCACGGCATCACGCTCGTGATCGCCGGCGTCGAGCTCCCACCGAGCCGGCTGCGCGGCCTGAGAGCCAAGCTGCGCCGCGAGCTCGAGCAGCTCGACGCCGCCTGGGGCGCCAAGTCCGTCGACCCGTCCATGCCCAAGCGGACGGACGGCCCGGGCGGCAATCGCCACGAGGCGCATTGGACCTACGAGAACGCGCACCCGAGCCCGCCGCCCTGAGTCGCCCGCCTCAGGGCGCGTAGCGGTGGTGGATCGCGAGCGAGTTGCCGTCGGGGTCGCGGAAGATCGCCTGCTTGCACACGCCGCTGTCGATGACGCCCGAGACGAACTCGACCCCCCGTGACTCGAGCTCGGCCATGGCGGCGTCGAAGTCGTCGACGTGGAACTCCAGCGGGGTGGCGTTCGGGCTGAACTCGATCCCGAACGCGTCGCACTGCATCAGGGCGATGGTCACCGTCCCCGTCTCGAACTCGCCGGCCGGCATCGATCCCCACTGCTTGCCGGCGGCCAGCCCGAGCGTCTCGCCGTAGAAGCGCCTGGACGCCTCCCAGTCGCGGATCGGGAGG
Organism: Solirubrobacteraceae bacterium; assembly: GCA_025935735.1. The sequence continues at coordinate 1,842 of JAICUS010000278.1, forward strand.
GCGAGGAAGTCGACGCCGCGCAGGAGCGGCTGGGTGCTGGTGGTCACGGGAATCCCTTTCTTTGTCAGGCGGCCAGGTCCGGGTCGTCGTCGCCGCGCGGCGCGTGGACGATGATCACCGGCACGGGCGCCTCGTGCATCAGCCGGTTGGACACGCTGCCGAGCAGCGCCGCGGTCACCCGCCCGCGCCCGCGCGAGCCGACGAGGATGACGTCGTGGTCGCCCTCGCGGGCGGCGCGCAGCAGCTCGCGCGGCGGGTCGCCGTCCAGCAGCCGCGTCGTCACGGACAGGTCGTCGGGCACGCGGTCGGCGGCCGCGCGCAGCTGCCGGGCGAGGTCGCTCTCCTGGTCGTCGTGCAGCCGGCGCACCCCGCCGGGGGCCTGCCAGGCGAACGACGGCACCGGCGGCACGACGGCCACGAGCCCCAGCCGCGCCCGCTGGTTCTGGGCGAGCGCGATCGCGTGCGCGAGCGCGAGCTCGGCCTCGGGGGAGCCGTCGTAGGCCACCATGACGTGCCTGTAGCGCAGCACGGGCGCATCCTCGCACCCAGTACGCTCGCCGTGCCATGGACGCCGACACGCTCGCCCGTCTCGCCCGCCTCGCCGTCGCCTTCGGCGCCAATGTGCAGCCCGGCCAGATCGTCAGCATCGGCGGCTCGCCGGGCAAGGAGGAGCTCGTCCGGGCGATCGCCGCGGAGGCCTATCGCAGCGGCGCGAAGTTCGTCGACCTCACCTGGTTCGACCCCTGGGTCAAGCGCGCGCGGATCGAGCACGCCACGGACGACACGCTCGAGTTCGTGCCGCCCTGGTACGGCGAGCGGGTGCTCGCCCTGGGTCGCGAGCACGCCGCGATCATCTCGCTCTCGGGCCCGGTCGCGCCGGGGCTGCTCGACGACCTCGACCCGGTGCGCGCCGGCCGCGACCGGCTGCCGGCCGTGCGCGAGAGCGGCGAGGTGGTCAACCGCCGCGAGGTCAACTGGACGATCCTCCCCGGCCCCAACCGCGCCTGGGCCGACCTCGTCCATCCGGACCTCGAGCCGGACGAGCGGCTGAGCCGGCTCGAGGAGCAGCTCGTCCACGTCCTGCGGCTGGACGAGGAGGACCCCGTCGCCGCCTGGACGCGCCGCGCGGACACGCTGGTCGCGGTCGCCGAGCGCCTCACCGAGCGCGGCTTCGACGCCCTGCGCTACCGCGGCGAGGACACCGACCTCACCGTCGGCATCCTGCCCGGGATGCGCTGGATGGCCGCGCGCTTCGAGACCGCGGGGGGCATCCCGCACATGCCCAACCTCCCGACCGAGGAGGTGTTCACCTCGCCCGACCCGCAGCGGGTGGACGGCCACGTGCGCTCGAGCAAGCCGCTCGTGCTGACCGACGGGACCGTCGTGCGCGACCTCCGCGTGGAGTTCGCCGGCGGCCGGGTGACCAACCTCGAGTCCTCGACCGCCCAGGAAACCATGCGCACGATCGTCGAGCACGACGAGGGCGCCGCCCGGCTCGGCGAGGTCGCGCTGGTCGACGGCGAGGGCCGGATCGGCGCGCTGGACACCGTCTTCTACGACACGCTGCTCGACGAGAACGCCGCCTCCCACCTCGCGCTCGGCCGCGGCTTCACGTTCCTCGCGCCCGACGAGGAGACCGGCGCCGAGCTCAACGCCTCCGACGTCCACATCGACTTCATGATCGGCGCGCCCGAGCTGGAGATCAGCGGCGTGACCCGCGACGGCGACGAGGTCCCCGTCCTCGTCGGAGGCCGCTGGCAAATCTAGGCGCTAGCCTGTCGCCCGATTCCCGGAGAGGTGCCGGAGCGGTTGAACGGGCACGACTGGAAATCGTGTGACGGGGGTCAACCTCGTCCGAGGGTTCGAATCCCTCCCTCTCCGCTTACGACCCGACGGGGTGCCAGGCGGTCTTGAGCTCGGTCAGGGCCTCGAGGCGGGCGAGGGTGTCGCCGTCCGGCGACGGGCGGGTGACGCGCTTGACCGTCTCGGCGGCCAGCTCGTCGACGAGGGCCGTGCCGGTGGTGTCGACGACCGCGTTGACGTCGCGGTGGCCGCACAGCGGCTTGAGGAGCTCGTCGAGGCTCCCCGACAGCAGGTTCAGGACGCCGCCCGGGACGTCGGAGACGCCGGCGACCTCGCCGAGGTCGAGCGGGCGCAGCGGCCAGCGGCGGGAGACGACGGCGACGACGGTGTTGCCGGCCGCCAGGGCGGGGGCGACCTCGCGGATGAGGCCCAGGAGGTCGGGCTCGTCGGGCGCGAGCACGGCCACGACGCCGGTCGGCTCCGGGGTCGAGAAGCTCAGATAGGGCGCGGCGACCGGGTTGATGCCGCCCATGACGGCGGGCAGCTTGTCCGTCCAGCCGGCGTAGTGGACGAGCAGGTCGACGGCGGCGCCGACCTCGGCGCGGGCGTCGGACAGCGAGACGTCCTGTTGCGCCTGCGCGGCGCGGGCGAGCTCGTCCGAGCGCGACTCGAGCGCCTCGGCGAAGCGGTAGAGGACCTGCCCGCGGTTGTAGGCGGTGCGCTTCGCCCAGCCGGCCTGGGCGGCGCGGGCGGCCTTGACGGCGTCGCGGACGTCCTTGCGCGAGCCCCGCGGGACGTTGGCCACGTGGGCGTCGGCGTGGTCGGTCGCCGCCAGGTGGCGGCCGGACTCCGAGCGCACGAACGCGCCTCCCAGGTAGAGCTTGTAGGTCTTGGCGACCAGCGCGCGCCGGGCCATCAGGACAGCCTCACGTAGGGGAGCAGGCCGGACGGGCCGCCCTCGCGGCCGAACCCGCTCTCCTTGTAGCCGCCGAACGCGGCCGTCGGGTCGAACTTGTTGTAGGTGTTCTGCCAGACCACGCCGGCGCGCAGGGCGGAGGCCACCTCGAACGCCTTGGCGCCGTTGTCGGTCCACACGCCCGCGGCCAGCCCGTAGGCCGAGTTGTTCGCCCGCTCCACCGCTTCCTTCGGGGAGCGGAACGTGGTCACGGACACCACCGGGCCGAAGATCTCCTCGACCGCGATCCGGTTGGCCGGCGCGACGTCGAGGAACAGCGTCGGCGGGAACCAGTAGCCGGTCTCCGGAAGCGCGCAGGCGACCGAGCGGCGCACAGCCCCCTCGCGCTCGCCCTCGGCCACGAGCTCCTCGATGCGAGCCAGCTGCGCGGCGCTGTTGATCGCGCCCACGTCGGTGTTCTTGTCCAGCGGGTCGCCCACGCGCAGGCGCTCCATCCGCGCCCACAGCTTGCCCACGACCTCCTCGGCCACGCTCTCCTGCAGCAGCAGCCGCGAGCCGGCGCAGCACACGTGGCCCTGGTTGAAGAAGATGCCCTCGATGATCCCCTCGACCGCCTGGTCGAGCGCGGCGTCCTCGAAGACGATGTTGGCCGATTTGCCGCCGAGCTCCAAGGTCAGCCCGGTGCCGGTGCCGGCCAGCGCGCGCTGGATCTCCTTGCCCACGGCGGTCGAGCCGGTGAACGCGATCTTGTCGACGCCGGAGCGCACCAGCGCGGCGCCCGCGGCCCCGTCGCCGGTGACGATGTTCACCACGCCGTCGGGCAGCTCGGCCTGGAGGCAGATCTCGGCCAGCAGCAGCGCGGTCAGCGGCGTCGTCTCCGCCGGCTTGAGCACCGCCGTGTTGCCGCAGGCCAGCGCCGGCGCGAGCTTCCAGGCGACCATCAGCAGCGGGAAGTTCCAGGGCACGATCTGGCCGACCACGCCGCGGGGTGCAAAAGCACGCCCCGCGAACGCATACGACAGCTTGTCCGCCCAGCCCGCGTAGGAGAAGAAGTGCGCGGCGGCCAGCGGGATGTCGACGTCGCGCGACTCGCGGATCGGCTTGCCGCCGTCCAGCGACTCGACGACGGCCAGCTCGCGCGCCCGCTCCTGGATGAGCCGGGCGATCCGGAACAGGTACTTGCCGCGCTCCAGCGCGGGCAGCGCCTGCCAGGCGGCCGCAGCCCCGCGCGCCGCCTCGACCGCGCGGGCCACGTCGCCCGGGCCGGCGAACGCCACCTCGGCCAGCGGCTCCTCCGTGGCCGGGTTGATCGACGGCTGCACGGTCCCGTCGGACGGCGCGACGAACTCGCCGCCGATGAACAGGTCGTAGCGCGGCTTCAGCGCCGCCGCGTCGCGCGACTCGGGCGCGGGGGCGTAGTCCCACTTCAGCGCGGTGCGCGTCGCGGTCGCCATGTCACTCCTTCGAGAAGTCCTCGGCGCGCCCGTAGTGGCCGCCGTCGAGCTTGGCGTACTGCATCAGGAGGTCGTTCAACAGCGACGACGCGCCGATCCGGAAGCGGTCCGGCGTCAGCCATTCGTCACCCAGCGTCTCCTTGACCAGCACCAGCATGTGCAGCGCCGCCTTGGTGGTGGAGACGCCGCCGGCCGCCTTGACGCCGACGACCCGGCCGGTGCGCGCATAGTGGTCGCGCACCGTCTCCAGCATCACCAGCACGACGCCCGGGGTGGCGCCGGACGATGCCTTGCCGGTCGAGGTCTTGATCACGTCCGCGCCGGCGTCGATGGCCAGCTGCCCCGCATGGCGTACGTGCGCGTAGGTCGGCAGCTCGGCGGTCTCCAGGATCACCTTCAGGTGCGCGTCGCCGCACGCGTCCTTGACCGCCTCGATCTCCGCGGCCACCCGCGCGTCGTCACCGGCCAGGTAGGCCTCGCGCGAGATCACCATGTCGATCTCGCCGGCGCCCGCCGCCACCGCCTCGCGCGTCTCGCGCACCTTGACGTCGAGCGACGTCTGCCCGGACGGGAAGCCCGTGGCCACCGACGCCACCGCCACACCCGTGCCCCGCAGGGCCTCGGCGGCCACGCTCACCAGCGCGGGGTAGACGCAGATCGCCGCCACGGACGGGATCTCCGGCCGCGCCGGGTCGGGCACGACGCCCTTCGCGCACAAATGCCGGACCTTGCCGGGCGTGTCGGAGCCCTCGAGCGTCGTCAGGTCGATCATCGAGGTGGCCAGGCGGATGCCCTCGCGCTTGGCCGACGTCTTGATCGAGCGGCGCCCGAGCGCCGCGGCCCGCTCCTCCACCCCGACGCGATTGACGGGGATCAGCGTGCGGCTCATGCGTGTGAGTCTGACACGCTTGCGGCATGGATTTCGCGCTCTCGGAGGACCTGCAGGACATCCGGCGCGCGGTGGCGGAGCTGTGCGCCGGGTTCCCGGGCGAGTACTGGCGCGGGTTGGAGCCGGACCGCTACCCGGACGAGTTCGTGCGCACGCTCACCGAGCACGGCTGGTTGGCCGCGCTGATCCCGGAGGAGTACGGCGGCGCGGGGCTGGAGCTGAGCGCGGCGGCGGTGATCCTGGAGGAGATCGCCGCGAGCGGGGGCAACCCGGCGGCCTGTCACGCGCAGATGTACGTGATGGGCACGCTGCTGCGCCACGGCAGCGAGGCGCAGAAGCGGCGTTGGTTGCCGGAGATCGCCGAGGGGAGGCTGCGGTTGCAGGCGTTCGGGGTGACCGAGCCCGACGCGGGCTCCGATACGACGGCGATCAAGACGCGGGCGCGGAAGACCGGCGCCGGTTGGGTGGTCGACGGCCAGAAGCTCTGGACTTCGCGGGCGCGCCAGTCGGATTTGATGGTCCTGCTGGCCCGGACCGAGGAGCGCCCGGCCAAGCGCACCGGGGGCCTGTCGGTGTTTCTGGTCGACATGCGCGACCGGGGCGGCCAGCTGACGATCGAGCCCGTCGCGACGATGATCAACCACGCGACCAATCAGGTGTTCCTCGATGGGCTCCAGTTGCCGGAGGACGCGCTGATCGGCGAGGCGGGCGAG
>JAICUS010000300.1 GCA_025935735.1 Solirubrobacteraceae bacterium
CGGGATCTTCCTGGTCATCGAGGCGGTGCGCCAGCTGCGCGGGGAATGCGGCGAGCGGCAGGTCGAAGGCGCCGAGGTGGCGCTGGTTAACGGCATGGGCGGCTTCCTGTCGAGCTCGGCCACGGCGATCCTCGCGCGCACGTGATCGACGCGGCCCCGTTCTGGGAGGCGGTCGCGCGGCGCGAGCTGCACCTGCCCTGGTGCCTCGCGTGCGACGCGCCGTTCTTCTACCCGCGCACGCTGTGCCCGCGCTGCGGGTCGCGCGAGCTGGAGTGGCGGCGGGCGAGCGGTCGCGGCAGGCTGTACGCGTTCTGCATCCAGCACACGACGCCGCTGCCCGAGCTCCGCGACGCCCTGCCGTTCGTGACCGCGCTGGTCGAGCTCGAGGAGGGCCCGCGGATGATGAGCCGGCTCGTGGGCGTCGAGCCGGACCCGGCTGTGGTGCGCTGCGATATGCCGCTCGTCGTGGACTTCGTGGACGGGCTGCCGGTGTTCCGTCCCGCCTAGATCTCGACCGCGACCTCCGGCCCCAGCGCGTACGGCGGCACGAGATCGATCCGGTCGCCGCTCCAGAACTTGCCGGGGTCGTACCAGCTCGACGGCCGCCGGCTGGGCAGCAGTCCCATCTGCTGGTAGGTGCTCGCCACCACTTCCGCGCAGTAGACGGCCTCGCGCGAGATCTCGCGCTTCTGCACCCGGCCGGTGGCCCACGAGCGGATCAGCCCGGGCGTCGACGGGAACGGCTTGCCGTCGAGGCCCTGGATGGCCTGCATCAGCCGGTCCTCGTGCTCGCGGGTGATCGTCCCCTCCAGCCGGCGCATCCACGCCCGCTGGCCGTACCGGCTCGCCCAGGTGGTCACCGCGTCGCGCAGCACGTGCAGCTGCACGCCGCGCTGGCGCTCGCCGGTCCACACGTCGGGCAGCGAGCGGCCGAGCTCCGCGTGCCACATCAGCGGCTGGAGGTCGTCCAGCGCGACCACCATCCCGACGTGGTTGACCGGGCTGTTGGTCATCGTCTGGATCGCCCGGTCGGCGAGCGACCGGCCCCGGAACAGCCAGATGTCCCCCGTTCGGGCGGTGGCCACGGCGTCATCGAGCGTCAGCACGCCGGTAACCTACGGCAACCATGCGCGCGCGTTGGAAGCTCCTCGGATTGGCCGGCGTCGCCGGCGTCGCCGCCACGGGCGCCGTGGTCGCCCGCCAGAAGCGCGAGCAGCAGGAGTACACGCCGGAGGAGCTGCGGGCCAAGCTGCACGAACGCCTGACGCCCAACGGCGCGGGGCCGGTCACCGAGACCGGCGACGCCGTGGCCGCCGACTAGCGCGCCGAGCGCCGCAGCGCGGCCTCCGAGCGCATCCGCTCGTGCTCGACGGCCCGCTTCGCCTGCGCCAGCGTGCGCCGCACGTTCCCGCGCACGATCGGGCCGGCGAGCTGCTCGGCCAGCCACGACCAGACGCCGCCGCCGGCCACGCCGAACTGCAGCCGCAGCTCCAGCCGCGTGCCGCCGTCGCGGCCCTCGCGCAGCCGCCAGCGGCCGCGCTGGTCGACGCCGGTGACCGAGGTCCAGGCGAGGTCGCACTCCGGCTGGAACTCGACGACCTCGATCAGCCCGCCGACCTCCGCGCTCCCCACGCGCATCAGCATCCGGTAGCGCGCGCCCAGCCCGGTGCGCTGCTCGCCCTCCACCTCCCAGCGCGTCACGCCGGCGAAGAAGTCGAGCACCCGCGCGGGGTCGGCGATCTGCTCCCACACGAGCGCGCGGGACGCGGCGACGTCGACGTGCTCGGCGATCCTCATCCGAGCACCGGGAAGCGGCGCTCCGCGGCCAGGGCGTCGAGCGTCTCCTGCATCAGCCGGTGGATGTGCGTATACACCTCGTCTACACCCGGGCGCGGGCCGAACTCCTCACGCAGGTGGATCGCCGGCAGCGCCTCGACGGTGATCTTCGCCGGCAGCGGGATGTGACCGAGCAGGTCGCCGACGTTCAACCCCCAGGGCAGCGCGAGCGAGATCGGCAGCACCTTCAGCCGCAGCGCCCGGTCGAGGCGCAGCGCGCGCGCCAGGCCCTCGCCGCGGGAGAGGAACAGCGCGGTCTCCTGGCCGCCGATGGCCACCACCGGGACGATCGGCACGTCCTGCTCGATCGCCAGCCGGATGAACCCCTTGCGGTCCCCGAAGTCGACGCGGTTGCCCTCCCAGCTCGGGCGGTGGACCTCCCGGTCGCCGCCGGGATAGACGAGCACCGCGGCGCCGGAGCGCAGCGCGCGGCGGGCGTTCTCGTGCGATGCGGCGACCGTCCCGTACCTGCGCAGGAACGACAGGCCGGGATAAGAGAGGACGAGGTTGTGGGCGAGCTGATGGAACGGGCGCTCGACCCCGAAGTAGGTGGAGAACGCGAGCGTGAACACGAGCGTGTCCGGCGTCAGGTTGCCGCCGGAGTGGTTGCCCACCAGCAGCACCGGGCCGCTCTCGGGCACGTTGCCCAGCCCGCGGACCTCGCCGCGGTACCACAGCGAGGCGGCCAGCCAGAGCCGCGGCAGCGTCTCGCGGATGTAGTCGGGGTCGCGCTCGTCGAGGTCGGCGGGCGGGACGGCGCGGCCGGCGAGCCGGCGCACCAGCCCGGTGAGCGTGCCGATGCCCGGCGGGCCGCCGCTGCCCGGCGTGGCGGCGTCGTCCTGCAGTACGCGGCGGGCGTCCGCGGTGCCGCCGTGGCCGTTGCGGGTGGAGGTCGTCATGCCGCACGCAGCCAGGGCGCCGCGTCGCCGAGCGCGTCGACGCGGGCGAAGAAGCGCTCGAGCAGCCCGTTCGTCTGCTCCGGCCGCTCGACCTGCGGGACGTGGCCGCAGCCCTGCAGGACCACCTGCTCGGCCTGCGGCAGCCAGCGCTCCACGTGCGGGCGGAACCGCTCGGGGATCAGCCGGTCGTGCGAGGACCAGACGAACAGCGCCGGCGGCTGCAGGCGCCCGAGCCGCGGATAGAAGCCGTTGCGGCCGAACGGCGCCTCGAGGTAGATCGACCGGGCCGAGGCCAGGAACGCCAGCCGCGCGCCCGCGTTGCGGTAGATGCGCTCGAACTCGTCCACCACGATGTCGGCCACGCTCGGGTCCACGAGGTCGCGGTCCGCGAACAGCGCCCAGAACTGCTGCTCGATGCGCTTGCGGCCCAGCGAGTGGGGCAGGACGCCGAGCTCGGGGCGCAGGCTGCGCACGAGCCAGTGCCAGTCGCGGCGGATGAACGCCACCGCGGGGCACAGCAACGCGAGGCCCTTCACGCGCTCCGGCCGCTCCAGCCCGACCTCGATCGCCACGCGGCCGCCCATCGAGTTGCCCACGATGTGCGCGCGCTCGATGCCCAGCGCGTCCATCGCCCCGATGACGGCCTTGGCGGCGTACGGCGCGCCGTAGGGCGCCGTCGACGGCTTGCTCGAGCCGCCGAAGCCGGGCAGGTCGATCGCGTGCACGCGATAGCGGCGGCTGAGCGCGGCGGCCGTGTCGAAGAAGCTCGACTTCGCGCCGCCCAGGCCGTGCAGCAGCAGCATGTCCGGCCCCTCGCCCATGGTCAGCGTGGAGAGCTTGAGCCGCTTGCCGGCCGGGACGTCGTGGATGCGCAGCAGCGGCGGGCGGCCGGACGGCAGCCGGAACAGCCCCTCGAAGCCGACCGCGAGGTCGAGGTCGCCGCGGGCATAGAGCCGGCGCTGGGAGAACGCCTCGATCCCCGAGAGCTCGCCCTGGCGCAGCGCGCACCAGGTGGCGGCGTCGGTGCCGATCACCACGTCGGGCCTGCGCTTCGTCGCGCCGGCCCGGACGCGGGCCCCGAGCGCCGTACACCGGACCTCCCAGCAGCGCCCGATGTCCCCGAGGCGAATGTGGTAGGTCGCGTCGAACCCCGGCTCGGCGCCCAGGTAGCGGGAGGGAAGCGTCGCGAACGCCTCTGCGACCGCCCCCGCCAGTTCGTGCATCCCGGCAAACTACCCGGCGGTCCGGCGGGTACGCTCCGGTTCGTGGGCGAGGTACGGCTCTATGACACCCTGACGCGGCAGGTCCAGCCGCTGCGGCCGCGGGATCCCGGCAAGGTCGGCATCTACGCCTGCGGGCCGACGGTCTACGGGCCGATCCACGTCGGCAACGCCCGCCCGTTCGTCGTCTTCTCCCTGCTCAAGCGGTTCCTGGAGCACGAGGGCTACGACGTCACGCTCGTGGCGAACGTGACCGACATCAACGACAAGATCTACGACGCCGCGCAGTCGGCGGGCGTGCCCTCGGGCAAGCTGGCCGCGGACATGGCCCGGCGCTACACGGACGACACGGACCGGCTGGGCCTGGGCCGCCCGGACCTCGAGCCCTACGCCACCGAGTACATCGGCCCGATCGTCGACCTGATCGCGCGGCTCATCGAGGGCGGGAGCGCGTACGCCGTGGACGGCGACGTGTACTTCCGGGTGCGGTCGCTGTCGTCGTATGGAGAGCTGTCCCGGCGCGACCTCGACCAGATGGACCAGGGCGAGGGCGTCGAGGGGGCCGAGCGCAAGGAGGACCCGCTCGACTTCGCGCTCTGGAAGGCGCACAAGGAGGGCGAGGACACGTTCTGGGAGGCGCCGTGGGGCCGCGGCCGGCCGGGCTGGCACATCGAGTGCTCGGCGATGGCCGAGGCGCTGCTGGGCGTGGGGTTCGACATCCACGGCGGCGGCCTGGACCTCGTCTTCCCCCACCACGAGAACGAGGCGGCGCAGACGTTCGCCGGCCACGGGCACCCGCTCGCCCGGCTGTGGGTGCACAACGGCATGCTCGAGGTGACCGACCCGAGGGAGAAGGTCTCCGAGAAGATGTCCAAGTCGGTGGGCAACATCCGGCGCCTGTCCGACGTGCTCGACGACGTGGGGCCGGAGACGCTGCTGATGTACTTCGCGGGCGGCCACTACCGCCAGCCGATCGCGTTCTCGGAGGACCGGCTGGCCGACGCCGCCCGCACGGCCGAGCGCATTCGCGACGCCGGCCGCCGGCTCGTCGCCGGCCCGTCGCCGGCCGCGCTGCGCTCGCATCGCGACGCGTTCTTCGAGGCCCTGCGCGACGACTACAACACGCCCAAGGCGCTGGCCGCGCTGTTCGGCTGGGTGGGAGACGCGAACCGCTCCGAGGAGGCGGTCGGCGACGGCGACCTGGTCGAGATGCTCACGGTGCTCGGCCTCGAGTCGCTGCTGGCGGCCGGCGAGCGCCCGCCCGAGGAGGCGCTCGAGCTCGCCGCCCGCCGCGACGCCGCCCGCGCCGACCGCGACTGGCCCGAGGCCGACCGCCTGCGCGACGAGCTCCGCGCCCTCGGCTGGGAGGTCCGCGACGGCCCCGCCGGCGCCGAGCTGGTCCGGGCGGCATGAGCCGCGGGCGCCGGGCGGGCGGGCCGGCCGGGCGTCGCCCGAAGAAACCGGCCCCCGCGCGCGACGACGCCGCACGCGGCGGGTCCGGCGGCACCGCGGGGCGCCGCACCCCCGGCCGCGCCGCAAGCTCGCGCGGTGGGCAGGCCGGCTCCGGCCGCGCCGCAAACCCCCGCGGGTCAGCCGGCTCCGGCCGCACCGCAAGCGCGGGCGGCGGCTCCGCGGGCCCTCGCGGTTCCGCCAGCCCTCGCGGCTCCGCCGGCTCCGGCCGCGCCACAAGCGCGCGCGGCGGCTCCGCCGGCTCGCGCGGCGGCGCTGCCCGCGCTGCCGGCCCTTCGGGCTCGGCCGGCTCGCGCGGCTCGGCCGGCCCTCCGGGCGCTCCGCTCGATGTCCCGGCGGCGCCCACCGCGCGGCCCGGCGGCGCCCCGCCCCCGCGGCGGATGGTCATCTACGGCCGCAACGCGGTGCGGGAGGCGCTGCGGGGAAACCGGCGGGTGCACCGGGTGTGGGCGACGCGGCAGGCGGCGGCGGAGGGCTGGGGGGCGGCGAAGGTCACGGTGGTGTCCGCCGAGGAGGTCGAGGAGCGCGCCGGGTCGGATGCGCACCAGGGCGTTGCCGCCCTCGTCGACCCGTATCCGTACGCCGACGCGGCCGAGTTCCTGCGGCAGCCCGACCCCCTGCTCGTCGCGCTCGACGAGGTCACCGACCCGCAGAACCTGGGCGCGGTCTGCCGGACCGCGGAGGCGGCCGGGGCGACCGGCGTGGTCATCCCCGAGCGGCGGTCGGCCGAGGTCACGCCGGCCGTGTGCAAGGCGTCCGCCGGCGCGGTCGAGCACCTGCCCGTCGCGCGGGTGCGCAACCTGGCCGACTTCCTCGCCGAGGCCAAGGAGCAGGGCAGCTGGGTCTACGGCGCGGCCGCCGGAGCGAAGACGCCCTACGACCGGCCGGACTACACGGGCGGCGTCGTGCTCGTGCTCGGCGCCGAGGGCAAGGGGCTGCGGCCGCGGGTGGCCTCGATGTGCGACGACCTGGTCGCGCTGCCGCTGCGCGGCAGGGTCGCCTCCCTCAACGTGAGCGCCACCGCGGCGGTCCTGCTGTACGAGATGTTGCAGCAGCGGCTTGACGCCTCGACATAAGCGTGCCACCCTCTACGACATAAACGTGAGCTTGAGGGTAAGCGATGACCCTCGAGCTCTCGATACGTCAGGGCGCCGGGGGAGGTGTGCGCCACAACGCGTAACGCGGCGCTACGCCGCGGAAAGGGTGCGCGCTGGTGGCCAAGCTGTCTCCCACAAAGTCTCAAGCTCAACTTCAGCTTGATGACGGATATCTCCTCGCTCTCGCCAAACAGGGCAGCGCGGACGCTTATGACCACCTCGTGCGCCGCTACGCGTCGTTCGTCCGGCTCAAGGCGTCGTCGTACTTCCTCATCGGGGGCGACAGCGAGGACCTGATCCAGGAGGGGCTGGTCGGCCTCTACAAGGCGATCCGCGACTTCCGCTCGGACCGCGAGTCGTCGTTCCGCAACTTCGCCGAGCTCTGCATCACGCGCCAGATCATCACCGCGGTCAAGACGGCGACCCGCAACAAGCACACGCCGCTCAACGGCTACGTGTCGTTCTCCGCTACCCCCGCCGGCGCGTCCGAGAACGAGCCGAGCCTGGACGAGCTGCTGCCGGGCTCGAGCGTCCACGACCCCGTCAACCAGGTCATCTCCTCCGAGGAGCTGCGCTCGCTCGTGGCCTGCCTGTCCACGGTGCTGTCCGAGCTCGAGTCGCGCGTGCTGAGCCTCTATCTGGACGGCCACTCCTACACGGCGATCGGCGAGCGGCTGGGCTGCGATTGCAAGACGGTGGACAATGCCCTCCAGCGGGTGAAGCGCAAGGTCGGCGCGCACCTCGCGTCACGGGCGGTCCCGCTCTAACTAAG
>JAICUS010000260.1 GCA_025935735.1 Solirubrobacteraceae bacterium
CACACCGCGTTCGCCGGCCACGCCGACCGCGACGGCGGCCTGCAGCGCCACCTCGCCTGGCCCGACGCCGCGCTCCATCCCCTCCCCGGCGACTTCGACGCGACGACCGGCGCGCTGCTGGAGCCGCTCGGCGTCGCCATCCACGCCTTCGACCTCGGCCACGTGCAACTCGCCGACACCGTCGCCGTCCTCGGCTGCGGGCCGATCGGGCTGCTGATCGCCCAGGTGGCCCGCGCCGCCGGCGCCCGCGTCGTCGTCGCCACCGACCCGCTCCCCCACCGCCGCGAGGCGGCACTCAGAGCGGGAGCGGAGCAGGCCGTCGCGCCGGAGGACCTCCCCGACACGCAGGTCGACGTCGCCTTCGAGGCCGCCGGCGCCCAGCCGGCCGTCGACCAGGCGCTCCGGCTCGCCCGCCCCGGCGCGCGCGTCGTGCTCGCCGGCATCCCGGGCGACGACCGCACGTCGTTCTCCGCGTCGCTCGCCCGCCGCAAGGGCCTGACCCTCGTGATGGCCCGGCGGATGAAGGCCGTCTACCCGCGCGCGGTCGCGCTCGTCCAGAGCGGCCGGGTCGAGCTCGACTGGCTCGTGACCGACCGCTTCCCGCTCGAGCGCTCCGCCGAGGCCTTCGCCGCCGCCGCCGCCCGGCGCGGCCTGAAAGTCGTCATCGAGCCGTAAACGAGCGCAACATGCGGGGTCCACTGTTGGCCGAGCGAACAGCTCCGACCTGCGCGTCCCGCCGCCGGGGCGCGGATACTCCCTGACGTGAGCACGCGCCTCGCGCCGCCGCCACGCCGTGCCCGTCGCCACCCGCTGCGGCGCTCCGTGGGCGCGGCGGCCGCGATCGCCGAGGGGCTGCTCGAGCAGCGCGAGCCCGCGCTGGCCCGCCGGCTCTCGGCGCGCGAGCGGCGCACCGAGATCATCGCCGCGGCGCTGTTCGTGGTCGCCGCCGCGATCCCGCCGCTCGTGCTGCCCGAGGCGTTCGAGAGCGTCACGACCGCGGTGCTGCTCGTGCTCTGCTACGCGATCCTGCGGCGCGTGCGCTTCCAGCTCGGCCCCGGGCTGATGCGGCCGACCGAGCTCGTCTTCGTCCCGATGATCTTCCTCACGCCGACGCCGTGGGTGCCGGCGCTCGTCGGCCTCGGATCGGTCCTGGGCGAGCTGCCCGAGCTCGTCTCCCGCCGCGCCCACCCCGAGCGGCTGCTGACCATCCTGGGCGACAGCTGGTACGCGGTCGGGCCCGCGCTGGTCATCGCCCTGGCCACCGGCCGCGGCGTCCACGGGGCCGCCTGGGGCGTGCTCCTGCTCGCGCTCGCCGCCCAGTTCGCCTCCGACATCGTCGTCACGTCGCTGCGCGAGTGGTTCGGCGCGGGGATCCGCCCGTCGGAGATCGTCGCCGTGCTCGCGCTCGTCTACCTGGTCGATGCGATGCTCGCGCCGATCGGGTACCTCGCCGTCCTGGCCAGCGACGCGCACCAGTTCGCCTACCTGCTGGCCATCGCGCCGGGCGCCGTGCTCGGCCTGCTGGCCCGCGAGCGCAGCGGCCGGATCGCCCACGAGCTGGAGCTCGAGCGGGCCTTCCGCCGCTCGACCCGCGCGCTGGACGCCCGCGCGGATGACCTGCGCCGCGTCGCCGGGCGCCTGCAGCGCCCGGACCGCCGGCTGGCCGAGACGATGCCCGCGCCGCAGGACCGGGCGGCGCTGGAGTGGCTCGTGCTGACCACCGTCGTGGAGGCCGTGCAGGCCGACTGCGGGCGGCTGAGCGCGCTGATCGACGAGGAGCTGCGCCCGCGCGTGGTGATCGGCCGCGCCGAGGCCCTGGGCGACGTGCTCGACGCCGCCGAGGCGGCGCTCGGGCACCAGCACGGCGCGGCGCTCGCGGTGGGCGTCGGCTCGCGCCACGTGCTCTCGGTCGCCCGCGTGCGCGCGCCGTTCTCCGCCGTCGAGCGCGACCTCATCGAGCACCTCGCCGCCCAGGCCGCGGTCTCGCTGGAGAACCTGCATCTGGGTGAGCTGATGCGCCACACCGAGGCCGAGCTGCGGGCGATCCTCGAGGGCGTGGCCGACGCCGTGGTGGCCGAGGACCCCGCCGGCCGGATCGTCTACTCCAACGCCGCCGCCGACGCGCTGCTGGGCGACGCCCGCGACCTGGCGAGCGGGCTCGACGTCGCGGCGGACGACCTGCCCGGCCGCCAGGCGCTGCGCGGCCGGCGGGCGAAGCCGCTCGCGGTCCGCCGCGGCCGGCGCTGGCTGCGGCTGAAGGCCACGCCGGTATGGGAGGAGGACGAGCCGCGGCTGGCCATCAGCGTCATCGAGGACGTCACGGAGATCAAGCAGGCCGAGGAGGCCCAGCGCTTCCTGGCCGAGGTGTCGCGCGTGCTGGCCAGCTCGCTCGACCCCGGCGAGACGCTCCCGCAGGTCGAGCGCCTGGCCGGCGAGTGGCTCGGCGGCGCCTGCACGATCGAGCTCTGGGAGGGCATGGCCGGGCTGC
This sequence comes from Solirubrobacteraceae bacterium, assembly GCA_025935735.1. The sequence goes on from JAICUS010000260.1 coordinate 2,489, forward strand.
CGACCGCCGCGGTCAACGCCGTCCCCGTGCGCGTGCGCGACGGCGTGGCGGGGATGATCGGGTTCCCCGGCCGCGCGCTCACCCCGCTGGAGCGCACGGTGGCGCAGGACCTGGGGCTGCGGGTCGGCGCGGCGGTCGACAACGCCCGCCTCTACCGCACGCGCGCGGCGATCGCCCAGACCCTCCAGGCCTCGCTGCTGCCGCCGCTGCTGCCGGAGATCCCCGGCCTGGAGACCGCCGCGCTCTACCGTCCGGTGGGCGCCGGCAACGAGGTCGGCGGCGACTTCTACGACGTGTTCTCCACCGGCCCCGGAGAGTGGCTGGCAGTGATCGGCGACGTCTGCGGCAAGGGCGCGGAGGCCGCGGCGGTGACCGCGCTGGCCCGGCACACGATCCGCGCCGCGGCGATGCACCGCAACTCACCCGCCGACGTCCTGGAGACGCTCAACGCGGCCATGCTCGCCCAGCGGGCGGGGCGCTTCGTGACCATCGCCTGCGCCCGCCTGGAGCTCGGCGAGGGCGCCGTCGAGGCGACCGTGGCCTGCGGCGGGCACCCGTTCCCGCGCGTCCTGCGCGCCGACGGCGCGGTCGAGCCGCTGGGCACCAACGGCACGCTGCTCGGCGTCCTCGACCAGGTCAAGCTCGCCGACCGCAGCACGCGGCTCGCGCCCGGCGACGCGCTGATCCTCTACACCGACGGGCTCACGGAGGCCGCCGCTCCCGCCGTGTGGACGCCCGAGCAGCTGGACGGCGTCGTGGCCGGCGCGCGCGGCCGCGCGGCGGAGCGCATCGTCGAGCACCTCGCCGCCGCGGTCGACGGGCCGCTGCGCGACGACCTCGCGCTGCTGGCGCTGAGAGTTCAGCCCTTGCTGTAGGGGTCGACGAACACGTCGTCGACGCGCCAGGCGCCCAGCGAGGTGAAGCGGAAGCTGACCTGCTGGGAGAGCAGGTTGCCCAGCACGGGCATGACGGCGGACGGCGACCAGCCGGCGCTGCCGAGCACGGTGCCGACCGGCAGCTCGTCCTGGTTGCCCAGCAGGTCGCGGAAGACCACGGTGACCACGAGCGGGCCGGAGCCGCCGCGGGCGAAGAAGCGGACGGTCGGATGCGCGATGTCGACGCACACCGGGGCCGTCGTGGCGCTCGCGCCGGCCGGCAGCGAGAGCGCGCTTGCGCCCGGTTGGTAGGGGTTGTTGCCGTCCACCACGGCCGCGCCGCCGGTCAGCGTCCAGCCGGCGCCGCCGTTCTCCAGCGCGCCGTCCGGCGCCGCCTCGTACCAGGCGGGGTCGAGCCACGGCAGGAACGTGTGGGCGAGCGGCTGGGCCGGGCAGTCGGCGCGCGCGGCGGCCGGCGCGGCGAACAGGAGGGCCAGGGCGAGAATCGGCGCGATCAGGGCCGGTCGAGTGCTGGGGCGGCACACCACCGCCAGCCCGAATGCCCGTAGGCGCGGAAACCAAACCGCGCCGCGCGTTGACAACGCGAACATGTTCGTGCGCTGACCTATCCGTGGCGCTCGACGCCCCGCGGCAGCCGGAGACGCAGCGGTTCCTGCGCCGGCTGTCGGGCTAGCAGGGCCCCGCGCGGCGGCCGGGCGGCCGGCACAGGAACTCCATGCTCGGCAGGCCGGGGGTCGTCAGGCTGTAGCGCAGCTCGCGGCCCACGCGCCGGGCGTGGGTGATCGAGAGCACGATCCGGGCCTGCTTCGGCAGCGCCCGGCGGCCGAGGACCACGTGCAGGTTCACCGTGCGATGGGTGCGCGGGACGGTCCGCTTGACCCGCTTCGGGCACGCGCGCGCGCCGGTGCAGCTCAGGGTGATGACCGTGCCGTGCGGGAAGCCCTTGGCCTCGAGCGTCAGGTTGCGCGTGCGGTGGCCGACCTGCCTCCAGGTGCCCGAGACCGACCCGGTGAGCGGTGGGAACGGGGCGACGATCCCGTCGCAGTTCTCGTCCACCGAGTTGCCGATCGCCTCGAACGCGCCCGGGTGGATGGAGGCGCTGGTGTCATCGCAGTCCTGCGGGCGCGGGAAGCCGTCGTGGTCGCGGTCGAGGTCGGTCGCGTCGACGCCGTCGCAGTTCTGGTCGATCCCGTCGTCGGGGACGTCGGCGACGCCGGGGTGGATCGCCGGGTTGGTGTCGTCGCAGTCGAACGGGAAGCGGACGCCGTCGAGATCCGCGTCGCCCTGGACCTCCTCGCACGAGCTGCGCGTGTCGGCGTCGTCGCTGATCGCGGTGTCGTGGCCGTCGCCGCAGTTCACCGTCTCGGCCTGCCCGTCGCGCGCGACGAGGTTGTCGTCCCCCGGGCCGCCGAGGAACGTGTCGACGCCGCCGCCGCCGAACAGCCCGTCGTTGCCGCCGTTGCCGTTGAAGATCACGGGGACCTTGACGTTCTGGTTCACCGACGCGATGTCGTTGCCGTCCCCGAGGTCCAGCTCGATCCTCGTCACGCCCAGCAGCGGGCAGTCGACCGCGTTGCCGTCGGAGTGGCCGCTGCCGTCGCCGACGAACACGCAGCCGGGGTCGGGGCCCACGCCCGTGCCGAACTGGACCAGCCGCAGGGTGCTGCCCGTGGAGAAGATCGCGATGTCGCTCGCGTCGGTCGGGGTCCCGACGCGGTAGGTGACGACCCCGGTCGCCGGATCGAAGCCGAAGAAGCCGAACGCGTGCGCCGAGCCCGGCGACAGCGCGGCGATGACCAGCGAGAGCAGGAACGCGCGCTTCAGCATTCGCGGCCCTTCTTGGCCCCCGGGTCGCGGCACGTGGTGGTGAGCGCCGGCAGGTCGCCGATCCTGATGCGGTAGGCGTACGTGCGCCCGACGAAGCCGCCGGCCGTGATCTTGAGCGTCACCCGCGTGCCGCGGCGCAGCTTGGCGTGGTGGAAGAAGCGCACCAGCGACGTCGGCGCCAGGTCGCGCTTGACCGTCACCTTCTTCGTGCCCTTGAACGGGCAGCCGCCGCCCTTGCAGGTCGCGGCGATGTGCGCGCCGGCCGGCGCGTTGCGCACCACCAGCGCCTGCACGCGGGTGAACCGCGCGCCGAACTGCCAGCGGGTGACGACCAGCGAGCGCAGCAGCGCGAAGTGGTCGGCCCTGCCGTCGCAGTTCTCGTCGACCTTGTTGCCGCGGATCTCGATCGCGCCCGGGTGGACGCCGGCATTGGCGTCGTTGCAGTCGATCGGGACCGGGAAGCCGTCGCCGTCGCGGTCGAGGATCAGTGCGTCCGACCCGCTGCAGTCCTCGTCGACGCCGTTCTCGGGGATCTCGACGGCGCCCGGATGGATGCCCGGGTTGGCGTCGTTGCAGTCGGCGCCGGAGGCGAACCCGTCCGCGTCGCCGTCGATGCCGCGCTCGCACTCGGCGAGGATGTCGGTGAAGTCGTTGCGCGCCCGGTCGTTGCCGCCGCCGCAGGCGATGCGCTCGGCGTTGCCGTCCAGCGCCTGGATGATGTCGTCCCCGCCCTCGCCGAAGTAGTCGTCGACGCCGCCCCCGCCGTCGAGCGTGTCGTTGCCGTCGCCGCCGTCGAGCACGTCGTTGCCGCCGCCGCCGGTCAGCGTGTCGGTGTCGGCGCCGCCGGCGATCGCCAGCGGCGTCGTGACGTTGAGGGTGTTCAGCACGTCGTCGCCGGCGGCGAGGTCGATCGAGAAGCTCCCCACCAGGCCGGTGCAGGTCACCTGCGCGCCGGTCGCCGTGCACGGGGGGTTGGTGTCGGTCGCGATCGCCCCGGCATTGAGGCTCGTGATCGTGTAACCGGTGGCCGACTGGGAGATGGTGAGCTGGTTGGCGGCCGCGTCGCCGGTGATGGTGATCTCGGCGGGCCGGTCCGCCACGGCCCCGTTGAAGCTGACCGTGGTGGCGGCGAGCGCCGGGCTCGCGGTCGCGGCCAGCGCGCACGAGGCGAGGAGGGTCAGCCGCAACAGCACGGCGCCATCCTCTTGCCTGCGGCGCGCCGGTGCAAGTAACTTCAGGGCACATGCGCGTCTGCCTAGTGGTCGTCCTGCTGCTCGGCGTGCTCGCCGCGCCGGCCGCGGCGGACACCGAGCCGCTGCCCGCGGGCACCACGGTGGTCCCGCGCGACGGCCAGGCGTGGACGGCGCTCGGGTCGCAGACGTTCGTCGCCTACATCGGCGACTACGACGAGCTGCCGGACGAGCTCGCGTTCGCGGTCGCGAGCGATCCGGCGACCGGACCGGATGGTCTGTTGGCCCACCCGATCGCCCGCTACGCCGCGCCCGCGCAGCCCGGCCATCCCGGGATCTACGCCGCGTCCCCCGGCCTCGGCACGCCCGGCACCTACTACTGGCAGGCGACCTACGCCGACGACGAGGAGGACGACGTCTACGCCTCGGAGGTCCGGACGCTCACGGTCGTCGCGCCGCCGCCGCCCGACGTGCCGCAGCCGGTGATCCCCTACCTGCCCCCGCCGGCGGCGCCCCCGGCCGCCACGCCGCGCCCGCCCGACGCCCGCACGGTGCGGATCGCCGTCCGCCGGGCGATCCACCGCGCCACGCACATGATCGGCCGCAGGATCGTCTACCGCTGCGCCCCCACGCCCGCCGCCGCGGCCTGCAAGCCCTCCTGGCGCGACGTGCGCTACCGCTACCGCGGCACCTTGCGCCTGACATTCGGCGCGAGCACGATCACCGCCACGTTCCGGGGCAGGCGCGTGCCGCGCGGGCACGGCCACGCCCGCGCCGTCACTTGGGCGACCACGGTGTAGGCAGACGACCGCGGCTTCCGATAATCTCGCGGTGGCTTACGGGATCGCAAGGAGGGCATCGCTGGTTTCGTAAGCCGCCTCTCATCATCGTCGCCGCCGGGGTCAAAGATGCGCACTCGCAGCCGATTCGCCGTCCTGCTGGTCCTTCTCGCCGCGCTGGCGGCCGCGCCGTGGCAGCGGGCCACCGCGCACGCGGACCCCGCGCCGGCCGGACACACGGTCACATTCGACACCTACTCGTTCATGGTCGACGGGCAGCGGACCTACCTGTGGTCGGGTGAGTTCCACCAGTTCCGGCTGCCCAGCCCGGACCTGTGGCTGGACATCTTCCAGAAGATGAAGGCGGCCGGGTTCAACGCCACCTCGCTGTACTTCGACTGGGGCTACCACTCCCCCGCCCCCGGCGTCTATGACTTCTCCGGCGTCCGCGACATCGACTCCGAGCTCGACGCCGCCCAGCAGGCCGGCCTCTACGTGATCGCCCGGCCCGGCCCCTACATCAACGCCGAGGTCGACGGCGGCGGCTTCCCCGGCTGGCTGTCGACGACGGCCGGCAACACGCGTACCGGCGACCCCGAGTACACGAAGTGGGCCGACGAGTGGCAGACGCAGATCGACAAGGTCATCGCGCGCCACCAGATCACCGACGGCGGCGGAACGGTCATCGCCTACCAGGTGGAGAACGAGTACTACCACGGCGACGCGGCCGGCCGGGCCTACATGCAGCACATCGAGGACAAGGCGCGGGCCGACGGGATCACGGTGCCGCTGACCGGCAACAACAACGGCACGTTCAACTCCGGCCAGGCCGCGCTGGACGTCGACGGCCCGGACAGCTACCCGCAGGGCTTCAACTGCTCGAA
>JAICUS010000110.1 GCA_025935735.1 Solirubrobacteraceae bacterium
GCCCGGGCGCTGGTCACCGGCCGCTCGAAGACGCTCGGCGTCGTCAGCTTCGACACGACGCTCTACGGCCCGGCCTCGACCCTGTACGGCATCGAGCGCGCCGCGCACGACGCCGGCTACTTCATCACCATCGCGAGCCTCGAGCGGCTCGACCGCGCCTCGGTGCTGGAGGCGATCGAGCGGCTGCGCATGCAGGGCGTGGAGGGGATCCTGGTGATCGCGCCGCAGGAGGGCGGGGCGCGGGCGCTGCTGCAGGCGCCGGCCGGCGTGCCGCTGGTCGCGCTGGAGGCCGGCCCGCACGATGTCGTGCCGCTCGCGTCGGTCGACCAGTTCGCCGGCGCCCGGCTGGCCACCGATCACCTGCTCCAGCTCGGCCACCGGACCGTGTGGCACCTGTCCGGCCCGACCGGCTGGCCGGAGGCGGCCGACCGCGTGCGCGGCTGGCGCGACGCGCTCCAAGCCGGGGGCGCGATGCTGCCGCCGGCGCTGGAGGGCGACTGGAGCGCCCGCTCCGGCCACGAGCTCGCGCTGCAGTTGGTGGACGACCCGAACGTCACGGCGATCTTCGTGGCCAACGACCAGATGGCGCTGGGCGCGCTGCGCGCGCTGCACGAGTCCGGCCGGCGGATCCCGCAGGACGTGAGCGTCGTGGGCTTCGACGACATCCCCGAGGCGCCCTACTTCACGCCGCCGCTGACCACGGTGCGCCAGGATTTCGACGAGATGGGCCGGCGCGGGCTGCGGCTGCTGCTGGACACGATCGCCCTGCCCGACGGGCCGCCGGCCCACCACGAGGTCGTGCCCGAGCTGGTCGTGCGCGCGAGCAGCGGCCCGCCGCCCGCGCGCGGCTGAGCCGCCCCGGCGGCCCGGCGTCCGGTGCGTTCTCATACAACCGCTTGACAACACGGCATGTGAGCGCTCACACTGCCTGGGTCCGAAGGGAGGAGACTTTCATGCGAAGGTTGTGTGTCCTGCTGGTCGTAGGGGCCGTGGGAGCGCTCGCAACGCCGGCGCGCGCGGCAAGTCCGAAGATCGTCAAGTCGAGCTTCGGGACGCTCAACGGCACGCCCATCGACCGCTACACGCTCACCAATTCGAGGGGCATGTCGGTGTCGATCATCACCTACGGCGGCATCGTGCAGTCCGTGAAGGTGCCCGACCGCCGCGGCCACCTGCGCAACGTCGCGCTCGGCTTCAAGGACCTGGCCGGCTACACGAGCCCCGCCTACGTCAAGAGCAACCCGTACTTCGGGGCGATCATCGGCCGCTACGGCAACCGGATCGCCAAGGGCATGTTCACGATCGACGGCACGACCTACAAGCTCGACATCAACAACGATCCGAACAGCCTCCACGGCGGCTTCAACGGGTTCAACACGCAGGTCTGGAACGCGACGCCGATGCGCACGGCCCACGTCGTCCGGCTGCGGCTCAGCCGCCTGAGCGTGGCGGGCGAGGGCGGGACGACGCCCGGCACGACGGGCTATCCCGGCAACCTGAGCGTCAACGTCACCTACACGCTGCGCAACGACAACGCGCTGCGCATCGACTACAACGCGACGACCGACGCGCCGACGATCGTCAACCTGACCAACCACTCGTACTGGAACCTCCACGGCGAGGGCCACGGCACGATCTACGACCAGCAGCTCAAGCTCAACGCGAGCCACTACACGCCGGTCGACTCGACGCTCATCCCGACGGGGCGCATCGACTCGGTCCGGGGCACGCCGATGAACTTCCTGCACTTCCGGGCGATCGGCGACCGCATCCGCGACAGCTTCCAGCAGCTGGTGTTCGCCCGCGGATATGACCACAACTGGGTGCTCGACCGCCGCGGCCGTGCCGGCCTCGTCGTGGCCGCGCAGCTGCGCGACCCGTCGACCGGGCGCCAGCTGACCATCTCGACCACGGAGCCGGGCGTCCAGTTCTACGCCGGCAACTTCCTGGACGGGACGCTGTACGGCACGAGCGGGCACCAGTACCGCGAGGGCGACGGCCTGGCGCTGGAGACCCAGCACTACCCCGACTCGCCGAACCACGCCAACTTCCCGTCCACGATCCTGCGGCCGGGGCAGAAGTACCACACCACGACCGTCGACAAGTTCTCGACGTTCCGGCGCCACCGGCGCTAGCACTCCCCAACCCGCGCGGCGCGGCGGCGACCTCCAGCGCCGCCGCGCAGCGCACCCGGCTCAGCGCGGCGGCGCGCTGCTCTCGCGCACGACGAGCTCGGGAGCGACCGTGTCGCTGCGCGCCGGGCCGCCCTCGATGCGCTCGAGCAGCAGCCGCAGCGCGCGGGCGCCGATCTCGTCGAAGCGCTGGCGCACGGTGGTCAGCGGCGGCGTGAAGTAGGCCGACTCGGGGATGTCGTCGAAGCCGACGACGCTGATGTCCTCCGGCACGCGCCGGCCCAGCTCGTGCAGCGCGCGCAGCAGCCCGAGGGCCATCTGGTCGTTGCCGGCGAAGACGGCCGTGGCGGTGGCGAGCATCTCGGCGGTGGCGTAGCCGGAGCGCGCGCTCCAGTCGCCGGGCAGCGGCGGCGGGGCGACGGCGCCGGCGGCGTCCAGCGCCTCGCGCCAGCCGCCGATGCGGTCGGCGGCCTCCAGCCAGTCCGGCGGCCCGGCGATGTGCCAGACCGTGCGGTGGCCGAGCGCCAGCAGGTGCTCGGTGGCCAGCCGCGCGCCGGCGCGCTGGTCGACCGCGACGAGCGGCACCGTCCCCGGCGGGCCGGCCTCGGTGGCCACGATCGGGACGTCGGGCGGGACCTGGAGCAGCCCGCCGGCGGCCGACTCCTGCGGCGCGATGGCCAGCACGCCGTCGACGCCCTGCTCGCGCAGCCGCTCGACCGCGCTGCGCACGGACGCGGCGTCGAGCGAGCGCAGGCTGGCGATGCTCACGAAGTAGCCCGCGTCGTGCGCCGCCCGCTCGATGGCGAACAGCGTCGAGGCCGGGCCATAGAGCGTGGTGTCGAAGCTCAATACGCCCAGCGTGCGCGAGCGGCCGGTGACCAGCGCGCGGGCGAGCCGGTTGGGGCGGTACTCGAGCTTGCGGATCGCCTCCCGGACGCGCTCGCGGGTGTCCGGGCGCACGTGCGGGCTGTCATTGAGCACGCGCGAGACGGTCTGCTGCGAGACACCGGCCAGCCGGGCGACGTCGGCCATCACCACCGCGCGCGGCGCGGCGGCGCGGCGGGGCGCGCCCGGTGGCGTCGCGGGGCTGGCCATGGCCGCCGCGATGCTAACGCTCACACGCGATCCGTCAAGCGCCGCAGCGCGGCTCGCGTGGGGTGGTGTCGTGAGCGTTCACACGCTGCGGCGCGGCGGCCCGCCGGTGGCGGTCTGCCGCCCGCGGTGGTGCCGGGGCCGACGAACTGCGGCTGGGTAGGAAGCGGTCGGCCTTGGGTCCGGGTGCGAGGGTCGGGTCTGCGCGTTTTCCGTGCTTCGCCGCGAGAATCGATCACGGGCGCGCACGTTTCTGACGCACCTCTTTCGCGTGTGCTAGTCCAGTCGCGGATACCCCGACTGGGCTGGCACACCCGCAGAGGCCGGAATCGGAAAGCGTCACCCGGCCCGCCTGCGGCGCCCCGGAGGGACCACCGCCCTACCCAGCATGCAGTTCGCCGATCCCGCTGCGCCGGCCCGAGGCCCCCCCGCGAGCAAGCCGGCGCGGCTAACGTGCCCGGCCGTCGATGACCAACTCGCCGCCCCTCGCCCGCCTGCGCCCGCTCGCCCTCGGCGCCGTCACGATCGATGGCGGCCTGTGGGCCGACCGGCGGCGGCTGAACCGCGAGCGGCTGATCCCCGACGGCGCGCGGCGGTTGGAGGAGGCGGGCAACCTGCCCAACCTGCGCCGGGCGGCCGGGCTGGAGGCGGGCGGGTTCATCGGCATGCGCTTCAGCGACTCAGACGTCTACAAGTGGCTCGAGGCGATCGGCTGGGAGGGCTCGGCGGCCGGCGACGAGGCGATCGGCGTCATCGAGGCGGCGCAGCGCGAGGACGGCTACCTGAACTCCCATTACCAGGTGGACCCGCCGGGGGAGCCGTGGTCGAACATCGCCTGGAACCACGAGCTCTACTGCGCCGGGCACCTGATCGAGGCGGGGCTCGCCCATGCGCGCGTGCGGGGTGACGAGCGGCTGCTGCGCGTGGCGCGCCGCTTCGCCGACCTGCTCGTCCGGCGCTTCGGCGGCGCCGGCAGCGACGTGACGCCCGGCCATCCCGAGGTCGAGCTGGCGCTGGTCGCGCTGTTCCGCCACACCGGCGAGCGCTCCTACCTGTCGCTGGCGCAGGCGTTCGTGGACCGCCGCGGCCGCGGAACGCTGCAGCCCGCGCGGCTCGGCTCGAGCTACTTCCAGGACCGCGTGCCGGTGCGCGAGCAGGCCGAGGTCGAGGGCCACGCCGTCCGCGCGCTCTATCTCAACGCGGGCGTCACCGACCTCTACCTCGAGACCGGCGAGGCGGCGCTGCTGGACGCCATGCAGCGCCAGTGGCGCGACATGGCGGGCCGCAAGGCGTACGTCACCGGCGGGGTCGGCGCGCACTACCTGGACGAGGCGTTCGGCGACGGCTACGAGCTGCCGCCCGACCGCTGCTACGGGGAGACGTGCGCCGCCATCGCGTCGATCCTGTGGAACTGGCGGATGCTGCTGGCCACCGGCGAGGCGCGCTTCGCCGACCTGCTCGACCGCACGCTCTACAACGGCTTCCTCGCCGGCCTGGCGCTCGACGGCGGCGGCTACTCCTACGTGAACCCGCTGCAGGTCCGCGAGGGCCACCGCGACCCCGTCGAGGAGGGCGCGCAGCGGCGCCCGTGGTACGCCTGCGCCTGCTGCCCGCCGAACGTCATGCGGCTGCTGGCCTCGCTGGACCAGTACGTCGCCACACAGGACGACGCGGGCGGCCTGCAGATCCACCAATACCTGGACGCCACGCTGCCCGGCGTCCGGATGCGCACGCGCTACCCGTGGGACGGCGTCGTCGAGCTCGAGATCACCGAGCCGGGAACGCGCACGCTGGCGCTGCGCGTGCCGCCCTGGGGCCGGGCGCGGCTGGACGGCGAGCCGGTGGCGCCCGGCTACGCGCGCCTGGAGCGCGACTGGCGGGCCGGCGACCGCGTGACGCTCGCGCTCGACATGACCCCGCGGCTCGTCTTCCCGCACCCGCGGATCGACGCCGTGCGCGGGTGTGCGGCGATCGAGCGCGGCCCGCTCGTGCACGCGGTCGAGGGCGCGGTGGACGACGCCCGCATCGACCCGCGAGGCGAGCTGCGCGCGGTCGAGCGGCCCGACCTGCTCGGCGGCGTCGTCACCGTCGCGGCCGCCGGCGCGCGCGTAGACCCGCCCGACCCCGAGTGGCCGTACGGGAGCTTCGAACCCGACACACGGGCCGAGCCGCTCGAGGCGATCCCCTACGCCTGGTGGGGCAACCGCGGCGAGCCCGGCATGCGGGTGTGGATCCCCACTGCCCCGTGATGCCGGTGTTCGCGATCCCCTGGACGATCTGGGGCGTGGGTACCTGCGCGCCGCCGATGCGAGCGGCGGGGTGAAGACATGAAGGCGTCGCTCGTGATCGACCCGGGCTTCCGGGTCGCAGACGTGGACGAGCGGGTGTTCGGCTCCTTCGTCGAGCACATGGGCCGCGCGGTGTACGGCGGCATCTACGAGCCGGGGCACCCGACCGCGGACGCCGACGGCTTCCGCGGCGACGTGATCGATCACATCCGCGAGATGGGGGTGACGATCGTCCGCTATCCGGGCGGCAACTTCGTCTCCGGCTACGACTGGGAGGACGGCGTCGGGCCGCGGGACGCGCGCCCGGCGCGGCTCGACCTCGCCTGGCGCTCGATCGAGTCCAACGCCGTCGGCACGGACGAGTTCATGGCCTGGGCGCGGCGGGCGGGGGTCGAGCCGATGCTCGCGGTCAACCTCGGCACGCGGGGCGTCGATGCGGCGCGCGCGCTGGTCGAGTACTGCAACGGCGCGCCGGGCACCCTGTGGGCCGACCGGCGGGTGGCCAACGGCGTGCGCGAGCCGCACGGCGTCCGGGTGTGGTGCCTGGGCAACGAGATGGACGGGCCGTGGCAGATCGGCGCCAAGGACGCCGTGGCCTACGGCAAGCTCGCGCGCGAGGCCGGCAAGGCGATGAAGCTGGTCGACCCGTCGATCGAGCTGGTGGCCTGCGGCAGCTCGAACTCGGCGATGCCGACGTTCGGCGCCTGGGAGGACACGGTCCTGGATCTCACGTGGGGCGTGGCCGACCACGTGTCGCTGCACACCTACTACGACCCGGCGACGTACGCGGACGCCGGCGCCTACCTGGCCTGCTCGCTGGACCTCGACCGCATGATCTCCGTGGTGGCGGCCACGGCGGACGCGGTCGCGGGGCGCCGCCGCTCGCGCCGCCGGCTCAGTCTCAGCGTCGACGAGTGGAACGTCTGGCACCAGACGGCGAACCCGCACTCGGACCCGTCGCGGCCGTTCGCGCCCGCGCCGGCCATCGCCGAGGACACGCACACCGTGGCCGACGCCCTGGTCGTCGGGTGCCTGCTGATCACGCTGCTGCGCCACGCCGACCGCGTCCGCATGGCCTGCCTCGCCCAGCTGGTCAACGTGATCCCGCCGATCCGGACCGTCGACGGCGGCCCCGCCTGGCGCCAGACCACGTTCTTCCCGTTCGCCCACGCCGCCCGGTTCGGCCGCGGGGCGGTGCTGCGGGTGGAGCCCTCCGCGCCGGTGTACGAGGCCGCGGGCGAGGGCGATGTGAGCGTTCTCGAGGCGACCGCCGTGGCCTCGGCGGACGGCGTGGCGCTGTTCGCGGTCAACCGTGCCCCGGAGCCGTTGTCGCTGGAGTGCCGCCTGCGCGAGCTGCCGGGCGCCCGGCTCGCCGAGCACCTGGTGCTGGACGGCGACCTCTCCGCGAGCAACACCGCGGCAGACCCGGAGCGGGTGACGCCGCGGTCCGTGGCCGACGGCTCGGTAAACGGCGACGTGCTGCGCGCGGAGCTGCCGCCCCGGTCGTGGAACGTGATCCGGCTGGCGGCGTGACCAGGCCGCGCGACGGGCTCGGCGAACTGCCTGCTGGGTAGGGAGGCGGTCCCTCCGGGGCGCCGCGATGAGCGCGAACGCGCCAGCGGATGGGCGGCTTGTCGGGTTTGCCGGGCTTTGGCCGACGAACCTGACACGCGCCGTCCCGCCGGGCGGCGCCGGGGCCGACCTTCCCCCTACCCGGCAGGCAGTTCGCCGGCAGCTCAGAACGGCCGCACGGACACCGACACCGGCCCGTCGCCCGCACCCGCCCAGGCCAGCGCCGCCACGTGCCCCGGCCGCACGGCGACGTCGACCAGCGAGAACGCGCCCGGGGCCGTGGTGTCGAACCGCAGCGGCTCCCAGCCCAGCCCGCCGCCGATCGCCTTGGCCAGCGCCTCCTTGCGGCACCACACCCGCAGCAGTTCCACGTGGCGGTCGTCGCCCGCGGCCGCCAGCGCGGCGGACTCGGATGCGGTCAACGTGCGCAGGACGGCCGAAGACCGGCGGTCCAGGCGCTCGACGTCGACCCCCACCTCGAGCCCGGACGCCAGCGCGATCACGGCCAGGGACCGCGAGTGGGAGACGTTGAAGCGCAGCGGCGAACCGGCGACCTCCGGCTTGCCGTGCGGGCCGGAAGCTAACCTCACGTCGGCGGGGGCCACGCCGAGCCGCGCGCCCAGCAGCTCTCGCAGGGCGCCGCGTGCGACGGTCCAGGGGCCGGGGTCGCGCAGTCGCGCGGCGCGCTCGCGCTCGGCCGCGTCGAGCGTGTCCGCATAGCGCGCGACGATGCCGTCGGAACGGGCCAGGTCGACCTGAAATACCTCGACCAGACGCACGGTCGCGAGGGTAGGGAGTTGACAAAAACGACGAAGCCTGGAGAAACTCATCTCATGGAGACAGGCACCGGATCGCTCGAAGCCCTGCGCGAATCCAATCGGCTGCGCGTGGTCGACGCGCTCCGGCAGGAGGGCAGCGCGAGCCGGACCGACCTCGTCAAGCTCACCGGGCTCTCGCGCACGACCATCACCACGCTGGTCGGCGACCTGCAGGCCCGGGGGCTGGTGATCGAGGACGAGAACGGCGCGGACCGCGGGGAGAAGCCCGGCCGCGGGCGCCCGCCCGTGCTGCTGCGGCTGGCGCCTCCCGCCGGCGCCGCGGTCGGCGTCGACTTCGGCCACCGGCACGTGCGCGTGGCCATCGCCGACCTCTCGTCCACCGTGCTGGCCGAGCGCCGCATCGAGATCGACGTGGACGCCGCCGCGGCCACCGCGCTCGACGCCGCCGCCGAGATGGTCGCCGACGCGCTGCGCGAGGCCGGCGTCGCGCGCGACCAGGTGGTGGGCGCCGGGATGGGCCTGCCCGGGCCGATCGACCGCCGCACCGGCACCGTCGGCTCCTCGGTCATCCTCGCCGGCTGGGCCGGCGTGCACGCCGGGCCGGAGCTCGCCAAGCGGCTCGGCATGCGCGTGGAGGTCGACAACGACGCGAACCTCGGCGCGCTGGCGGAGCTCTCGCTCGGCGCCGGGCGCGGCCTCGAGGACCTCGTCTACGTCAAGGTGTCCTCCGGGATCGGCGCCGGCCTCGTGCTGGGTGGGCGCCTGCACCGCGGCGCGACCGGGATCGCCGGCGAGATCGGCCACGTGCAGGTGCGCGCCGACGGCGCCGTCTGCCGCTGCGGCAACCGCGGCTGCCTGGAGACCGTCGCGTCCGGCCCCGCGCTGCTCTCGGTCCTCAAGCCCGCCCACGGCCCCGACCTGACGGTTGCCGGGATGCTCGAGCTGGCCAAGGCCGGCGACCTCGGCACCCAGCGCGTGCTCAACGACGCCGGCCGCTCGATCGGCCACGCGCTCGGCGATCTGTGCAACTCGCTCAACCCGGCGGCGATCGTCGTCGGCGGCGACCTCAGCGCCGGGGGCGAGCCGCTGGTGGACGGCATCCGCGAGGCGGTCGACCGCTACGCCCAGCCCGGCTCCGCCCAGGCCGTCACGGTCACCCGCGGCGTGCTGGGCGAGCGCGCGGAGGTGCTGGGAGCGCTCACATTGGTGATCGGCGACACCCAGTCGGTGAGGTCCGGGCACCTGGCGGCGCTCAGCACCTGACCGCGGCGTGATTGCATATGCGCCGTGGGCTGCTGCCTGCTGGTGCTCATCGGGCTGTTCTCGCCCCGGCTGGCGATCTTCCTGCTGGCCGTCTTCACCGACGACCTGAGCCGGGCGTTCGACAGCTGGCTCGTCCCGCTGCTGGGGTTCTTCCTGCTGCCGTGGACGACCCTGGTCTACACGCTGCTGTGGACCACGAGCCGCCACGTCAACGGCGTCGAGTGGGTGCTGGTGGCGGCCGCGTTCCTCCTGGACGTCGGCGTGGTCGGCGGCGGGCAGGGCCGCTTCCGGCGGCGCGAGCGATGAAGCTCCGGACGCGCACCCACGCGCTGACGCTGCGGGAGACGTTCCGCATCGCGCGCCGCTCCGCCAACGAGGAGACGGTCGTGGCCGTCGAGCTCGAGCACGACGGGATCCGGGCGCACGGCGAGGGCGCGCCGGTCGACTACTGGCACGAGAGCCCGCGCAGCATGTGCGCGGCGATCGAGGCCGACGGCGCAGCGCTCCTCGGCGACGACCTGTTCGCGCTGGAGGCGATCCGCGCCCGGCTGGCCGCCTGGGACGGCCCGCAGGGGGCCAAGATGGCGCTCGACGGCGCCGCGCACGACTGGGTGGGCAAGCGGGCCGGCCTCCCGCTGCACCAACTGCTGGGCACCGAGAAGGTCACGCCGCCCACGAGCTTCACGATCGGCATCGACACCGTCGAGGGGACGATCGACCGCACCCGCCGCGCCAGGGCCTTCCACGTGCTCAAGGTCAAGGTCGGCGGCCCCGCCGACGTCGAGCGGCTGCGGGCCGTCCGCGCGGAGGCCCCGGAGGCGACCATCCGCATCGACGGCAACGAGGGCTGGGGCCTCGACACGGCGCGCGACCTCACGCCCGAGCTGATCCGGCTCGGCGTCGAGTTCGTCGAGCAGCCGTTCCCCGCGGCCGACCGCGCGAGCTTCGACGCCTACCGCCGGCTGGAGCCGCGGCTGCCGGTGATCATCGACGAGGGCTGCAAGGACCTGGCGTCGGTGGCCGAGATCGCCGCCTACGCCGACGGCATCAACATCAAGCTCTCCAAGTGCGGCGGGATCCGCGAGGCGCTGCGCATGGTCCACGCCGCCCGCGCGCTCGACCTGCAGGTGATGTTCGGCTGCATGGTCGAGTCCGAGCTGGGGATCTCTCAGGCGGCGCAGCTCGCGTCGCTGGCCGACCACATCGACCTCGACGGCCACCTGCTGATCGCCACCAAGCCGTACAAGGGCCTCGGGCTCGAGGACGGCCGCCTCGTGCTGTCGGACCTTCCGGGCCTCGGCGTCGAATGAGCGACCGGCTCGCGCTGTTCACGGCCGGGCTGCTCGCCGACACCCACGCCAAGACGGCCCACGGGATCCTGCGCTACGGGCAGCGCGAGGTCGTGGCCGTGGTCGACGAGGCCCACGCCGGCGCCCGCGTGCCCGACGTCGTGCCGTACGCGCGCCGCGACGTGCCGGTGGTGGCCACAGTGGCCGAGGCGGCGGCGCTCGGCGCGAACGTCCTCGTCGTCGGCGTCGCGCCGCTGGGCGGCGCGCTCACGCCCGAGTGGCACGCGGTGCTGCGGCAGGCGGCCGCCGCCGGGCTGACACTGGAGGCGGGGCTGCACACCGAGCTGGCGGCGGAGTTCCCCGGCGCGCGCGACCTGCGCGCCGTGCCCGGCGACCTGAGCGTCCCCGCCGGCCCGGCGCGGCGCCCGGACGTCACCGTCGTCCACACGGTCGGCTCCGACTGCGCGATCGGCAAGATGTCGGTCACGCTCGAGCTCGACGCGGCCGCCCGGGCGCGCGGGCTGGAGTCCGCGTTCGTGGCCACCGGTCAGACCGGGATCGCCATCGCCGGCTGGGGGATCGCCGTCGATCACGCGATCTCCGACTTCGTGGCCGGCGCCGCGTTCCGGCTGGTCGAGGAGGGCGCCCGCCGCGCGCCGCTGCTGTTCGTCGAGGGCCAGGGCTCGGTGATCCACCCCGCCTACTCGGGCGTGACCCTCGGGCTGCTGCACGGCTGCCTTCCGGACGCGCTCGTGCTCTGCCACCGCGCCGGGGCGACCGTGCTGGACGACTACCCCGAGACGCCGATCCCGTCGCTGCCCGACCTCATCGGCCTCTACGAGCGGCTGGCGGGCGCGGTGCGCCCGGCGCGGGTGGCGGCGATCGCCCTGAACACCCGCGGCCTGGACGACGACGCGGCGCACGCGGCGATCGAGGCCGCGAGCGACGACACCGGGCTGCCGGCCGGCGATCCCGTCCGCTTCGGCGCCGGCGAGATGCTGGATGCCGTGCTCACCCCGGCGGGTACATCGCCCGGGTGACCGTCGCCTCCGACGTCCACGTCGCGCTGCGCGACGGCTCCACGGCGCGCGTGCGCCCCGTCATCCCGGATGACCGGCCGGCGCTGCGCGACTTCCTCGCCGGCCTGTCGGACAACTCGCGCTGGCTGCGGTTCTTCTCGCTGGGCGTCGACCTCGACCGCGCGGCCGAGCGCGCCGCGGCCGGCGACCGGCCCGACGGCTACGGGCTGATCGTCACCACCGGGGCCGAGGAGCGCGTCGTCGCCCACGCGGTGTTCGAGCTGGAGACCCCCACGCGGGCCGAGGTGGCGTTCGCGGTGGCCGACGAGATGCAGGGCCGCGGCCTGGCCACGGTGCTGCTCGCCCACCTGGCGCAGGTCGCCGCCGCCCGCGGGATCGGCACCTTCACCGCCACGGTGCTGCCCGAGAACCGGCGGATGATCGGCGTCTTCCGCGAGTCCGGCTTCCCCGTCGGAGTCCACGCGTCGCCCGACGGGATCGAGATCGAGTTCCCGACCGAGCTCGGCGAGGACGCGCGCCGGCGCTTCGAGGACCGCGACCGGATGGCCGCCGTGGCCGCCGTCGGCCGGATCCTGCGGCCGCGCTCAGTCGCGGTGATCGGCGCCTCCCGGCGCCCGCAGACGTTCGGCGGCGCGGTGTTCCGGCACGCGCTGGCCGCCGGCTTCCGCGGCGAGCTGTACCCCGTCAACCCCAACGCGGACTTCGTGGGCAGCCGGCGGGCGAGCCCGTCCGTCAAGGAGACCCCCGGCCCGGTCGACCTGGCGATCGTCGCCGTGTCCGCCGAGCAGGTGCCGGCCGTGGCCCGCGAGTGCGCGGACGCCGGCGTGGCCGGGCTGGTGGTCATCACCGCCGGCTTCGCCGAGGGCGGCGCCGAGGGCGCCGCCCGCCAGGCCGAGCTGCTGGACGCCTGCCGGGCGAGCGGCATGCGGCTCGTCGGCCCGAACTGCATGGGCGTCGTCAACACCGACCCCGAGGTGTCGCTCTCGGCCACGTTCGCCCGCGCCGACGTCCCGGCCGGCAGCATCGGCTTCGTCTCCCAGAGCGGCGCGTTCGGCGCGGCGGCGATCGACGGCGCCGTGCGGCGCGGGCTCGGGCTGTCCGCGTTCGTCTCGCTGGGCGACAAGGCCGACCTGTCGAGCAACGACTTCCTGCAGTACTGGGAGCAGGACCCGAGCACCGAGGTGGTCGCGCTCTACCTGGAGTCCTTCGGCAACCCGCGCAAGTTCGGCCGCGTGGCCCGCCGGGTCGCGCGGGCCAAGCCGGTGCTCGCGGTCAAGGCCGGGCGCACGTCCGCCGGCGCCCGCGCCGCGGCCACCCACACCGGCGCGCTGATCGCCGCGAGCGACGCGACGGTCGAGGCGCTGTTCGCCGGCGCGGGGGTGATCCGCTGCGACGGGCTCGACGACCTGCTCGACGCCGCCGCCGTGCTGGCCGAGCAGCCGCTCCCCGGCGGGTCGTGTGTGGGCCTGGTGAGCAACGCGCGCGGGCCGCTGGTGGTGTGCGCCGACGCCTGCGCGGACGCCGGATTGGACGTCGCCGCGGGGCCGGTGCAGCTGGCGGCCGGCGAGCGCCCGGAGCGCTTCCGCGCGGCGGTCGAGGCCGTGGCCGCCGACCCCGGCGTGGACGCGGTGATCGCGATCTTCGTCGAGCACATCTCCGCGGGCGCCGAGGA
>JAICUS010000064.1 GCA_025935735.1 Solirubrobacteraceae bacterium
AGCGCGCGCCTCGGCCGCGTGCGGGGCCCGCGGCCCGTGCACGTAGTTCGCTGCCGCCTACTTCGCCCAGGCGAGGTTCATGCCGTTGCTCAGGTTTCGCAGCCGCGGCCGTGACTGGTTGACGTCGAGCAGGACAATCGCGCCGTCAGCGGTCGCGTTCCTGCCTCGTCCGAGGGCGAGAAAGTGGCCGCTGCCGGCGAGCTCAGTGCCGGTCAGCGTGGGGAAGTCCTTGACGGTCCCGAACGTCCCGTTCGTATCGCGGGCGAGCAGCCGCAGGTGGGCGGCGGCGCCGGGGTGGTCTGCGACCAGCGCGGCGATGCGATCGTCGCCGACCCAGACGGCCGACTGGATGTCAGCTGAGCGGTAGACCGTCGTCGGCGTTCCCCAGCGGGTCGCGTCTCCACCCCGAGCCGTGATGCTGAGCAGCCTGTTGTAGCCGCCGTGAGCTCCGGCGGCTAGGACGAGCACCCGGCGGCCGTCGGGTGACCACGAGGGCCGGCCGACGCGCCGGGCGTGGGCGGGAATGCACGCGAGCGGCACGTCGCCCTGCGGGTCCACCGCGCACAGGTCGCCCGCGTCGGCGGGTCCGCCTCGGCCGTGACGGGAGATCACCGCGAGCAGGCCGCGTGCCGGCGAGTACGCGGGGCGGCGGTAGCTGCCGGGGGCGATCGGCGTGACGGTCTTGCCGTCGGCGGATATGGCCATGAGCCCGCGGTCGGCGCCCGCGACCGCGACGGCCACGTAGCCGTCGTCGGTCTTGGTCGGCGTCACCAGCCGGTACTTCGGGGAGGTCAGGCGAGTGGCCTGCGCGGCCTTGTTCGCGCGGACGTAGAGCTGTCCGCTGATCGCGTCGGCAAACACGTAGTCCGCCGGCACCGCGGGCAGCGGCGTGACGGCCTGCGCCTTCGCGGGCGACGCGCCGGCAGCGGCCGGCTTGGCGGACGCGGGCGGCTTGGGCTCGGGCTTGGGCGTCGGGGCCGGCTTGGGTGCCGGAGTGGGCGTCGAGGTCGGCTTGGGCGCCGGGGTGGGCGTCGGGCTGGGTTGCGCCGCCGCGAGCGTGACCTTGCCCCCGGACGTGAGCTTGCCGCCCGGCGCGGGCTCCTGGCGGATGACGACCCAGTCGTCGCCGGCGTCGGACGGCTGCGCGCTGTTGCCCAGGCCTTCGATGTGAAGCGCCTTGGCCGCGGCGCCGAGCGTGCGTCCCCTCACCGCCGGGACGGTCTTCATGACGGGAGCCTTGGCCACCACGATGTCGACGGTGTCGCGCATGGTCTCGGCGCCCGCCGGCGGCACCTGCGTGAGGATCGAACCCGCCTCGACGCCGGGGGGAGCAGGCTGGTAGCTCACCCGGCCGAACCTGAGGTGCTGGCCGCCGATCCCGAACATGCCGCCGAAGCGGTGCGTCCGGAGCAGCTTGGCCGCGTTCGGAACGGTGCGCGACGTAAGGAGGGGAGCCAGCTGCGGGCGCTGCAGCATGACGAGCATGATCAGGAACGCCACCAGCAGCGCGAACCCCGGGGGCATCCACCAAGCCAGCCACGCACGCTGCTGGAACGTCACGCGCGCCGGGTGCTGCTCGGCGTCCACGCCGTCGGCCCGGTGCCAGACCATCAGCTGATGATCGAGCGGCCGGGAGAAGAACAACGGGTGTGGCGCACCGGCCCGCACCGTCATCGACGCGGTCGCGCCGACCGGCAGCGTCATGCGCTTGGGGGTGACGGCAATCGGGCAGCGCGCGGCGTTGTCCTGGGCGCCGACGTCGATCAGCGCCGGGCAGTTGCCGTGGTTGGCGACGGTCACGTCGAAGTCGGCGCGGCGGCGGCCGCGGCGGCGCTCGGGCCGGACGTCCATCACCGTGCTGCGGTACGGGAGGATGGTCAGCGCGACCGGTTCCGCCGCGGCGTCCGTGCCGAGCGAGCGGGAACGGGCGACGACCGTCAACGGCCAGGCGCGGGCTTCTGCCTCGGACACCATCGGGGGATGCAGATGGACCTGCACCGTCTGCTCGCAGTCGCCGGCGCTGCCCCAGGGGTTCAGGTACACCGTCTCGGCCGAGAGCGACCACCAGGCGTCCGGCAGCCCCTCCACGCGCAGGTCGAACTGGTCGACGATCGTGCCCTGGTTGCGGACGGTCGCCAGCACCGTGACCGCCGTGCCGGGAAGCACCGACACCGACACCGCCGCCCCGCCCGAATCGTCGGGGCGCGCGGGGTCGCGCAACGTCAGCAGCGTCGGCGAGTTCTCGGGCGGCGCCGGCGTCCGGTACGCCGGCGGCGGCGAGTCGACGGCGGCCGCACCGGAGAGCGTGGCCGTGAACTCGGGAACAGGCTGCGCTTCCTGAGCGGGGGTGGACTCCCACGCCAGGTACTCGCCGCAGACGCAGAAATCGCGGCCGATCGCCACGGTGCCGCACCGCGGGCACTCGATCTCCCGCGGCGTGAGCGCCGGCGTCTCGGAGCTGGCGGCAGGCGCGCTGAGCGCGAGCTCGGGGGGCGACGTCTTGCTCACGAGCGTCATATCGCCCGGAACGCGAGGGGGCTTGAGTCCCGCGAGTCAGAGCACGCTGATGGTAAGCCGGGAGGGTGGGCGCCGCCGGTGCGCAGCGTCTTCTCGGTGCGCCGGCCCTCGGTGGCCGGCCAGTGTCGCAACCCGCTCCAGCAGGCGAGGTCGGCTGCGGCTCCGGCACCAGCCGGACCACACTCCCGTTCGCGGGTTGAGCAGCAGACACGCTCAGTCTGCGGGGAGGCCCGCCTTCGGCGCGCCCTCCTTCATGACATTCCATGCGTCGGGAGAGCCCACCGTCGTCCGCATCCGGCTGCTCCTTTCGCCTGAACGGAGCGGCGAAGCTGCGGGCCGTCGAGCCTGAGCAGTTGCGCCGAGGGAGTCGAGAAGAAGCACAACTCCGGAGCGAGCAACTCGGTTGCTCCGTCAGCGTAGCCAGCGATCCGTAGCGCCCCACACCCGTGACGGTCCGGTCCTCGAACGCCGCCGCCGCAGTGCAGCCGAGCGCGCGAACCGCTCGGAACTCCCATGTCCCGCGCCCGATCGCGCCTATGAGCCGGCGTCCGTCGGCGCGCCGCCGAAGCCGAGTTCGTTGCCGTCCGGGTCGTAACGACGTAGACGGAGCGATCGTCGGCCAGCGTCCACACCGCCTCGGTCTCGTGGGGAAAGAACGTCGGCTCGCCGAGCAACCGTTCGTACCAGGGACGGGCCGCCTGGAAATCCTGCACGCGCAGACCTGCGAAGAGGTGCAGCGACATCGAAGCGAGTCTATGTCGCCCTGAGCAGCCGTACGCGCTGGCGTCACGACGGCGCTCGCCTGCGGCACAATCGGCGCAGAGGCGTCCGTCAGGAGGAGAGCATGACCGCAATCGCCACGGAACCTGCGGCACAGGTGCGGCAGTGGCTATCGAGCTTCGAGGAGGCGCTGGCGCGCGGGGACGCGGCGGCCGCTGCGGAGCTCTTCCTGGAGACGAGCTACTGGCGCGACCTGGTCGCGTTCACGTGGAACATCAAGACCGTGGAGGGGCCCGAGGGCGTCAAGCACCTGCTCGACCACACGCTCGCCCACATCAAGCCGCGCGGATTCGAGATCGCCGAGCCGCCGGCCGAGGCCGATGGCATCACGGAGGCGTGGCTCGCGTTCGAGACCGAGATCGGGCGCGGTACGGGTCACCTGCGCCTGAAGGACGGCAAGGCGTTCACGCTGCTCACCGACCTGCGCGAGATCAAGGGCCACGAGGAGCCGCGCGGTCCCGCCCGTCCGCGCGGTGTCGCGCACGGCGCCAGCCGTGAGCGGGAGACGTGGCTGGAGGCGCGCCGGCGCGAGGCGTCAGAGCTCGGCCACTCGCGCGAGCCCGAGGTGGTGATCGTCGGGGGCGGCCAAGGCGGGATCGCGCTTGGCGCGCGCCTGCGCCAGCTCGGCGTGCCGACCATCATCGTCGAGCGCAACGAGCGCCCCGGCGACTCCTGGCGCCGGCGCTACAAGTCGCTGTGCCTGCACGACCCGGTGTGGTACGACCACCTGCCCTACATCAAGTTCCCGGAGAACTGGCCGGTCTTCTCGCCCAAGGACAAGATCGGCGACTGGCTGGAGATGTACACCCGCGTCATGGAGCTCGACTACTGGGGCTCCACGCTGGCGAAGTCCGCGACCTACGACGAGGACGCCGGCGCGTGGGTGCTCGTCGTCGAGCGCGAGGGCGCCGACGTGACGCTGCGCCCGAAGCAGCTCGTGCTCGCGCTCGGGATGTCCAGCCGGCCGAACCTGCCCGAGATTCCCGGCATGGAGGTCTTCAAGGGCGACCAGCACCATTCGTCCCAGCACCCGGGGCCGGACGCCTACCGTGACAAGAAGGCGGTGGTGATCGGCTCCAACAACTCCGCCCACGACATCTGCGCCGCGCTCTGGGAGCACGGCGCCGACGTGACGATGGTCCAGCGCTCCCCGACGCACATCGTGCGCTCCGACACGCTGATGGACATCGGCCTCAGCGCCCTGTACTCCGAGGAGGCCGTGGCCGCCGGCATCACCACGGAGAAGGCGGACATGATCTTCGCCTCGATCCCGTACCGGATCATGCACGAGTTCCAGATCCCGCTCTACGACCAGATGCGCGAGCGCGACAAGGACTTCTACGACCGGCTGGAGCGCGCGGGCTTCCAGCTCGACTGGGGCGAGGACGGCTCGGGCCTGTTCATGAAGTACCTGCGTCGCGGATCGGGCTACTACATCGACGTCGGCGCGTCCGAGCTGGTCGCCGACGGCGAGATCAAGCTGCGGTCCGGCCGGGTCGACCACCTCGCCGAGCACGCGGTCGTGATGGAGGACGGCACCGAGCTGCCGGCGGACCTCGTCGTCTACGCGACGGGCTACCGCTCGATGAACGGCCACGCCGCCGACCTGATCTCCCAGGAGGTCGCCGACCGGGTGGGCAAGGTGTGGGGGCTCGGCTCGGACACCGCCAAGGACCCCGGCCCGTGGGAGGGCGAGCAGCGCAACATGTGGAAGCCGACGCAGCAGCCCGGCTTGTGGTTCCACGGCGGCAACCTGCACCAGTCACGGCACTATTCGCTCTACCTCGCGCTCCAGCTCAAGGCCCGGCAGATCGGCCTGGACACCCCCGTGTACGGCCTGCAGGAGGTGCACCACCTCAGCTGAGCCCCACCGCGGGTCCGGCGCTCAGAGCCTGGGCGGCAGCCCGAAGACGCCGAACTGGGAGGGGCCGAACACGACGATGTCGGTGATCTCGCCGCCCGCGATCGCGAGGACGTCGATCGCCAGCGGCCGGTGGCCGTCGTCGCCGGGCTGGTGGACGTAGTAGGCCACGGCCGGCTGCCGGTTGGCCCGGGTGACCAGGCACCGCGTCGAGCCGAACGTCTCCGAGCCGAAGCCGCCGTCGATCCAGCCCCGCACGACCGTCTCGCGGCCGTGCCAGATCCCGGGCTCGGGCGGCATCGAGAAGCGCACGTCCTCGCTCAGCATCCGCTTGAGGGCCTCGAGGTCGGGTGTCTCGCTGTAGCGCACGTAGCGCTCGACCAACTCGCGCTCGGCGGCCGTGACGTCGGTGCCCGGCGCCCATTGGCTGCGACGCTCCGGCAGGTGCTCGCGCATGGCCGCCCGCGCGCGCCGGAGCGCGCTGTTGACCGCGGCCGCCGACGTCTCGAGCACGGACGCGGTCTCCTTGGCCGAGCAGCCGAGCACGTCGCGCAGGATCAGCACGGCGCGCTGGAGCGGGACGAGCCGCTGGATGGCGACGATGTAGGCGAGCTCGATCGTCTCCTTGGCGAGCGCGGCGGCCTCCGGGTCGTCCGCCTCGCCGGCGACCTCGTCGAGCAGCTCGTCGGGATACGGCTGCAGCCACGGGACCTCGCCGCTCGCCGTCGGCCGGCGCGGGCGCTTGTCGAGCGCGTCGAGGCACGCGTTCGTCGCGATCTTGTAGAGCCACGCGCGCAGGGCGCTGCGCTCCTTGAGCGTGTCGCGCCGCCGCCACGCGCGCAGGAACGTCTCCTGCACGGCGTCCTCGGACTCCTCGAAGGACCCGAGCATCCGGTAGCAGTGGACGTGCAGCTCGCGGCGGTGCCGCCGCACGCTCGCGGTGAACGCGGACTCGTCGGGCGCGGTGCGTGGCATGGTGGTCATGGTGGTGTGACGGCGGCCGGCGCGAAAACTCGTCAGCCGGCCTGCGGGGGCCCGGCGTTGATCGCCCACTGGGCGGCGAAGGCCCGCTGGTATGCGGGCCGCGCCTCGCCGCGGGCGACGTAGTCCGCCAGTGCCGGGAACTCGTCCAGGACGCCCGAGGGCCGCAGCCTGAGCAGCACCGACACCATCATGAGGTCGCCCGCGGTGAACGCTCCATCGAGCCAGTCGGCATCGCCCAAGCGCGCAGCCAGCTGGGCCAGCCGATCGCGGACGCGGTCTTTGACCAGCGGCAGGCGCGCCTCGGCCCACGGCTTGTCGCCCTCCAGGATCTTGGCGGTCACCAGCTCGAGGATCGGCGGCTCCACGGTGTTGAGCGCGGCGAACATCCAGGTGATGGCCCGCGCCCGCGCATCGGCGTCGTCCGGGAGCAGGCCCGCATGGCGTTCGGCGATGTGCAAGATGATCGCGCCCGTCTCGAACAGCACGAGTCCGCCTTCTTCATAGGTCGGAATCAGCCCGAACGGGTGCAGGCGCAGATGCGCGGGCTCCTGCTTCGCCCGCAACGAGACAAAGCTGACCTCGTAGGGCTGGTTCACTTCTTCGAGCGCCCAGCGAACGCGCGTATCGCGTGCCAGCCCCATGCCGCCGTCGGGCGACCGGTCGTAGGCGGTGATCACGATGGTCATGTGCACCGAGACTCGGCCCGCTGCGGAAACTCATCGGCGGCTCGGCATCGCCGGCCCGCGCTCCGCGTGCGCCCGGTGGTAGGCCAGGGCCGCGAGGACGCGGCGGTTGCTCCCGGGGTCGGCGTGGAGCTCGAGCTTCTGGAAGATCGTCCCGACGATCGGCTCGACGGTCTTGATGCTCAGGTGCAGCTCGTCGCAGATCGCGCGGTTCGACAGCCCGCGCGCCATGAGCTGGAGGACGTCGTTCTCCCGCGGCGTGAGGTGGACGAGGTGGCCCGCCGCGCGCTCGCGGGTGACGATGCGGGCGAGCCCGACGTGCTCGATGACCCAGGCCGCCTGGGCGGCGAGGTCCTCCAGCAGGCGCCGCTCGGCGAGCGTGAGGGCGCCAGCCGGCCGCGGGCCGACGCTGAGCGCCCCGACGAGCTCGCCGTCGCGCTCGATCGTCCGGACCTCGCCGCCGCGTGCCTCCAGGTCGGCGGGCGTCGCCGGCGCGACCTCCGCGTCGGTCGGCGGCCACACGCCGATCGCGTGCAGCGCGTCGGACGACCACAGCCACAGCGTCGCGGGAGCGGACAGGGCCTCGGCGGTCGTCGTCGCGACCGCGGTGGGCAGGTCGCCGGTCGCGGCACCGGCGCGCGAGAGCCAGCTCAGCGCCGCGTAGGCGGTGACGTGCTGCTCGTGGACGATCGCCCAGCCCGCGGCGATGGGCAGCAGGGCCGCCGTGAGCACGCCGGGGATGTGCGTGCCGGCGATCGCGAAGCCGAGCGCCAGCGCGAGGAGCGAGATCGCGGCCGCGCCGGCCAGCCACAGCAGCTGGCGGCGGATCCGGGCGTCGGCGGTCCGCCAGCGGGCGATCACCGCGACGAGCCACAGCACCTGGAACGCCGCGTACGCCGGATGGGCCAGGGCCGACCAGACGGCCTGGGCGAGGCGCGGCGCGTCGGCGCCGAACGGGTGCGGGGTCCCGACCCCGGCGGACGACCACTCGACCGGCCACCGCGCGGACAGCGCGGAGCAGACGGCTGCGACCGCGACGACGGCGACCGCGACGGGCCGCCAGCGCGGGGACGGCAGGCGGCCGTCGGGGAACCCGATGATGGCGAAGGTCGTGAGCGCGAGGGCCAGGGCGAGCGGCCAGACCCCGAGCCAGCCGAGCCAGCGGTCGGCGTGGCCGGCCGGGTCGTGGCCCACCTGGCGGCCGAGGAACATGACCGCCTCGACGAGCCCCGCGGCGAGGAACAGCGTCGCCTCGCGGTGCCCCGGGCGCTGGATCGCCACGTACGCGCCCACGGACGTGAACGCGAGCGCCAGCAGGCCGTTGTGGAGGTTCGCCAGCCACACGCCCCGCCCGAAGCCGAACGCCACCAGCACGACGGCGGCGCTGACGACCAGCAGCGGCACACGTCCGCCGCGCGCGAGAAGACCGGCTCGCTCCACGCCCGCATCCTCCCAGCTGGGCCCCGCGGCGTCTCCGGGGTTTTCCCTGGACCGTCAGAAACAGGGTTTCCTCCCCTGGCGCCCGGCCTCGCGGCGCGGGACCGTGGGCCCATGACCACCTCGAACGTCACGCCCACCGAGCGCCTGGAGACCGCGTCGCTGCTCGTCGCGCCGCTGGTCTACCTCGCCGCCGACTCGCTGTACGCCGCCCGCGGCTGGGACGATCCGACCGCCGGGGTGCTGCACGTGCTCGGCGCGATCGCCTACGGCTTCGTCGTGCTGGCCGTGGCCTCGTGGCTGCCGGGCGACTCCCGCCTGGCCGCCGCCCTGGTCGCGGTCGGCCTGATCGGCATGGCCGGCAACGTCGCCTACGGCTTCGACACGATCCACGCGTCCTTCGGAGACGTCCATCTCGTCGACCGCGGCGGCGCCGCCACCCTCATCAAGCCCCTCGGGCTGTTCTTCCCGCTGTCGCTCCTGCTCGCCGCCGCCGCCCTGCACCGGCTCGGCCACCTCTGGCCGGCGGTGACCGTCGCGGTGGCCGCCCTCGTCTGGCCCGTGGCGCACATCGGCAACATCGCCGAGCTCGCGGTGCCGGTCAACGTCGCGCTCGTGCTGGCCTTCGGCGGCCTCGCCGTGGCGCGCCGCCGGCCTTCGGTTTTGACAGATCGGCTTTCGATCTCGTAGATTTCGTCTGGCAGGGGTAACCGGCTCGACCGCGGGAGGAGAGCCATGCAGGGGTGGATTTCTGGTGCGCGGCGGCTCGTCGCGCTCGTCGGCTTGACGCTGGTCGCGGCGGCGCTGCTGCCGGCCGGCGCGTCCGCGCAGGCGCGGCACGGCCTGCGCGGCGACTACTACACGAGCACGGCGCCGGGGGCGTTCGACTTCGGGACGCTCAAGGCGACCGTGGTCGACCCGAACCTCGACTTCGCCGACCTCGAGGGCACCCTGCAGGAGCTGACCGGCCAGAGCGACGACGTCACCGTGCGCTGGACCGGGCAGATCCAGCCGCAGTACTCGGAGGCCTACACGTTCTCGATGATCGGCGACAACGGCTTCCGGCTGTGGGTGAACGGCCAGCTGATCATCGACAACTGGGTCGACAACTGGGACGTCGAGAAGGTCAGCCAGCCGATCGCGCTGCAGGCCGGCCAGAAGTACGACTTCAAGGTCGAGTACTTCGAGCACAACGGCGGCTCCAACCTGCACCTGAGCTGGCAGAGCCCGAGCCAGGCCAAGGAGATCGTCCCGGCGGACGCGTTCTACCTGCCGGCGGGCTTCAACCCGCCGGGGCCCGAGTCGGCCGTGTTGCAGCCGGACGGCCGCACGCTGGCGCTGGACTTCGCCGATGACCTGGGCCGCGTGCCGGCGAGCGCGACGAGCCACTTCTCCGTCACGGTCGGCGGCACGCCGTGGCCGGTCCGGCGGGCCGCCCGGCGGCACGCCGCGCGGCTGACCGAGCGCCTCGCCGTGGAGTCGCTGGCCGTGCGCAACGGCGGCTCGACGCTCGTGCTCAAGCTGTCGGTGCCGATCCCCAAGCAGGCCGGCAACAGCGTCCGCGTCGGCTACGACGGCCAGGGCGGCGTCACGTACGCGGACGGGCGGCCGCTCGAGGCGTTCGCCCACGTTCACGTCGACAACCGGTCGCAGTACCAGATCGCCACGCGCTGGGCCAAGCGCGTCGACCCGCGCCACCCGCTGCCGGACTACCCGCGGCCGCAGCTGGTGCGCGACCGCTGGCAGAACCTGAACGGCACGTGGCAGTTCGCGGCCGCGCAGGACGGCGACGCGCCGCCGTTCGGCCGGACGCTGCCGGAGCGCATCGTCGTCCCGTTCCCCGTCGAGTCCAAGCTGTCGGGCATCGACCGGCGCGAGGACCGGATGTGGTACCGGCGCACGTTCACGGTGCCGCGCTCCTGGCACGGCGAGCGGCTGCTGCTGCACTTCGACGCCGTCGACTGGCAGGCCACGGTCTATGTGAACGGCCACGAGGTCGCCGCGCACAAGGGCGGCTATGACCGCTTCACCGCCGACGTCACGGACGCGCTGAAGCCCGGCGGCGGGCCGCAGGAGCTCGTCGTCGGCGTCTATGACCCGACCGACGCCGGCGGCCAGCCGCTCGGCAAGCAGCGCAACAACCCGTCGGGCATCTGGTACACGCCGGCCTCCGGGATCTGGCAGACGGTGTGGATGGAGCCGGTGGCGCCCGAGCACGTCGAGCGCCTCGACATGACGCCCGACGTGGCCGGCCAGGACCTGCGCCTCACCGTCCACGCCCCGAACGACGCCAGGGCCGTCGTCACCGCCCGCGCCGGCCACCGCGTCGTCGGCACCGTCACCGGCCCGGCGAACACCGAGCTGCGCGTGCCGGTGCCGCACCCGAGGCTGTGGTCGCCGGACCACCCGTACCTCTACGACCTCGACGTGCGGCTGCGGCACGGCGACGCCGTCCACAGCTACTTCGGCATGCGCACGATCTCCGTCGGCCAGGTGGGCGGCGTCACGCGGATCCTGCTCAACGGGCAGCCGACGTTCCAGATGGGCCCGCTCGACCAGGGCTTCTGGCCGGACGGCATCTACACCGCGCCGACCGACCACGCGCTGCGCTACGACCTCGAGCAGGAGAAGCGCCTGGGCTTCAACGCCGTGCGCAAGCACACCAAGGTCGAGCCCGACCGCTGGTACTACTGGGCCGACCGGCTCGGCCTGCTCGTGTGGCAGGACATGCCGGCGATGCCCAACGACCGCACGCCGGACGCCGCGGCCCGGGCCGAGTTCGAGACCGAGCTGCACCAGATGGTCGAGCAGCACCTCGACAGCCCCGCGATCGTCATGTGGGTGCCGTTCAACGAGGGCTGGGGCCAGTACGACCAGGCCCGGATCGCCGACCTCGTGAAGTCCTGGGACCCGTCCCGGCTGGTGGACGACATGAGCGGCCTGAACTGCTGCGGCGCGGTCGACGGCGGCAACGGCGACGTCATGGACTTCCACATCTATCCGGGGCCGGGGTCGCCGGGCGCGCCCACCGCCACGCGCGCGTCCGTGCTCGGCGAGTACGGCGGGCTGGGCCTGCCGATCCTCGGCCACACGTGGGCCGGCGGCGGCTGGGGCTACGCGGTCGAGCCGGACGCCGACGCGCTCACGAACGACTACGTGGCCATGAGCGACCGGCTGAAGCAGCTCGAGAGCTGCGAGGGCCTGAGCGCGGCGATATACACGCAGACGACCGACGTGGAGACCGAGCTCAACGGGCTGATGACCTACGACCGGGCGGTGGTCAAGCCGCACGCGGCCGCGGTCCGCGCGGCCAACCGGTCCGTGATCGCCGGCGGCTCCGGCGGCCCGCCGACCTACCCGCCCGGCACGCCGGGGCTCACCGGCGTCGGCTTCTGGTCGCTCGACGAGGGCTCCGGCACGGTCGCGCACGACAGCGCCGGCGGCCACGACGCGACGCTGCTGGGCGGCGCCGCCTGGACCGCCGGCCACAGCGGCTCGGCGCTGCAGCTCAGTGGCGACGGGCAGCACGCCGACACCGGCGCGTCGATCCTCGACACCACCGGCAACTACAGCGTGGCTGCCTGGGTGAAGCTCGACAGCCTCGGCGGGTTCGCCACCGCGGTCAGCCAGGACGGCGCCGGTGCGAGCGGCTTCTTCCTGCAGTACTCGGGCGCCGACAACCGGTTCGCGTTCTCCACCACCGCGGGCCGCGCGCTGGCCCCGACCGCCCCGGAGCCCGGCCGCTGGTACCACCTCGTGGGCGTCCACGACGCCGCCGCGGGCCAGTACAAGCTCTACGTCGACGGGCAGCTCGCCGGCAGCATGGCGGCGCGCTGCCCGGAGGCGGCCACCGGCCACACGGTCATCGGCCGCGGCCAGTTCAACGGCAGCCAGGTCGACTTCTGGCGCGGCGCGCTCGACCAGGTCCACGTCTACGACCGCGCCCTGTCCGACGAGGAGGTACAGACGCTCTACGCCTCCGGGAACTGACCGGGAGCGACTTACGCGACGGCGGGAGCCTCGGCATGCGCGACGTGCCGGAGCTCCTGCCAGATCAGCGCGAGCATCACCGCGGAGCCGCCGAACGCGAACCAGAACGGCGCGGTGACGCCCCAGAGGCGGGCGATGACGCCGCCGAGCGCCTGGCCGACGAGCAGGCCGCCGTAGACGCCGATCATGTACAGGCTGCCCACGCGCCCCTGCAGGGCCGCGGGTACGGCGCGCATGCGCACCGTCTGCGACGTCGTGCCCCAGATGAAGGCCTCCGCGCCGAACACGAACATGATCGCGGCGGCCACCCACGGGGTCGTGGTCACCGCCAGGCCGATGTGGGTCAGCGTCTCGACGAGCAGGACGGCGCGCATGATGGCGCCCAGGCTGGCGTGGCGGGTGAGCCAGTCGTGGGCCGCGACCCCGGCGAGCCCGCCCACCGCCAGGACCGTGTTCAGCAGCCCGAAGCCGACCGCGCCGAGGCCCAGGCGCTGCTTCGCATAGAGGACGAGCACCGACCACGCCGCGCCCCAGGTGACGTTGAACGTGACGATGGTCAGCGTGAGCGTGCGGACGGCGGAGTTGCCCCAGGTCCAGGCGAAGCCGTCCCGGATGTCGCGGCGCACGTGCGAATGCTCGGCCGGCCGCTCGAGCGACGGCACCCGCATGCGCGTGATCAGCAGCGCGCCCAGCCCGACGCACGCCGCCCAGGTGAGGAACGGCGTCGCCATCGCCGTCGCGAACAGCACCGCGCCGAGCGCCGGTCCCGCGAGCTGGTTGCCGGTCAGCAACCCGGCCATCAGCCGCGCGTTGCCCACCTGCAGGTCCTCCTTCGCCACGACCATCGGCAGCAGCGTCTGGCTGGCGGTGTCGGCGAACACCTCGGCGACGCCGATCAGGAGCATCGCGACCAGGATCACCACGACGCCGACCGCGCCGGTGAGGATGGTCATGGTCAGCAGCGCGAGGACGGCCGCCCGCCCGAGGTCGACGGCCGTGACCAGCAGACGGCGGTCGAGCCGATCGGCCAGCACGCCGGCCCACAGGCCGAACAGCAGCCACGGGAGCCGCTGCAGCAGCGCGGCCAGCGCGACGAGCAGCGGGTCGCGCGTCTGCGAGGCGATCAGCAGAGGGCCGGCCGCCAGCCCGATGCCGTCGCCCAGGTTGCTGATCCACGACGACGCGATGAGCCAGCGGAACGGCCGCCCGAGGCGGCCGGGCAGCACGAGCTCGAGGAGGCGCACGCCGTCCAGCCTAGGGTGGGGATCGGCCGGCGGACCGGACCGCTCCGTCCGCCACTCAGCGAACACTCATGTACTCGGTCTGAGTTGATGATCTAATCCGTCTGCCGCAGCGGTGCGTTGCGGCTCATCACTTTCATCCCTCGGAGGGGACCTTGTCCGATCGACTCCCTCGCGGCCGCCTGGTCACAGCCGCGTTCTGTGCCGCCGCGGTGACCGCGGCCGGGGCGGGCGTGCTCGCCAACGCGACGGCCGCGACCCCGCTGGCGCCGGTGCTCGGCAACGCCGGCCAGGGCGGTGCCGTGATCGTCTGGCTCAAGAACGACCACGCCAACCTCGACCTGCGCAGTGCCGCCCGTGCCCGCGTCGCGGTCGCGCACAGCGACCAGAAGCCGGTGGTCGCCGCCATCCGCGCGCACGGCGGGACCGGCGTGGTCCAGCTCGTCAGCGTCAACGCCGTGGCCGCGCACGTGTCGGCCGCCGGCGTGAGCGCGCTGCGGCGGCTGCCCGCGGTGCGGGAGATCATCCCCGACGCCACGACGCCGATCGGCGACCCCGAGCCCACCGGGCCGAAGGTCACGACGGCCAAGATCACGCCCGACACGACGGCCCTCGGCCGCAAGTCCGCGCGGGCCGACGAGGTCAACCCGTTCCCGGGCGCGAACAACTGCGGCACCGCCGACGCCCCGCTCCTCGAGCCCGAGGCGCTGCAGACGATCAACGCTCCGGCGATGACGAACGCCGGCCTGGCCACCGAGCCCGGCCACGGCGTGATCGTCGCCAATGACGGGATCAGCTCCCCGCCGAACTTCTCGCTCGTGGGCAACCCGAACTTCATCCGTCCGGCCGCGGACGGCGGCGGCAGCATCGTCGTCGGCGCGAACCCGGGCGACACGACCGACGCCACCGACGGCGAGTACTACGGCGACGCCTCGTCGATCGCCGCGCAGGGCACGGTCGTGTACCAGTACTCCAAGGAGCTGCCGTTCTCCGGCATGCCGGACACGTGCTACTTCAAGCTCGTGGGCGACGCGCCCGGCGCCTCGCTCGTCGACACCGAGAACATCGACACGCCGGAGAGCGCCGCCGGCGACCGCACGGTGATGAGCGAGTCCCAGGAGCTGGCCGCCATCGACGCCGCGGTCATCAAGCTGCACGCCGACGTCATCAACGAGTCCTACGGCTACGGGCTCTCGCCGGGCAGCTACGCCATCCACTACGCGGCCAACGACGCGGCCGTCGACGCCGGCGTGGTCGTCGTGGCCTCCTCGGGGGACAGCGGCGTCCAGGGCACGGTGTCCGCTCCGGCCTCGGACCCGAAGATCATCGCGGCCGGCGCGACGAACACCCACCGGCTCAACGCGATGGCGTACGGCTTCGCCGGCTGGGTCAACAACGACATCACCCCGCTGTCCTCTGGCGGGACGACGCCGGACAACCGCCTGGTCGACCTCGTGGCTCCCGGCTACGGCGGCATGGCCGCGTGCAACCCGCACGGCAGCGACTGCCCGGAGAACACGCAGACGGAGGCGTTCGGCGGCACGAGCCAGTCCTCCCCGCTGATCGCGGGCGCGGCGGCCGACGTCATCCAGGCCTACCGTGACTCGCACAACGGCGACAGCCCCTCGCCGGCGCTGGTGAAGCAGCTGCTCACGGGCACCGCGACCGACATCGGCGCGCCGGCCGACCAGCAGGGCGCCGGCCAGGTCAACATCCAGGCCGCGGTCGCGGCCGCGCAGCAGATGACCAACACCACGGTGACGGGCTCGGCCGCGAGCCTGATCCCGACCCCGACGCAGCTCGACCTGACCGGCGACGGCGGCTCGACGAGCTTCCAGTCGGTGAGCCTGTTCAACCCGAGCAACGCGTCCACGATCGTCACCGGCGCCTACCGCGCGCTCGGGCCCAAGCAGCAGATCGGCCAGACGGTCACCGAGAACGTCAGCGCCCCGGATCCCAGCCTCCCCGTGCCGGCCGACGGCGCGCAGGCGGCCCCGGACATCACGTTCGACGTGCCGGCCGGCCTGGACCGGCTCGAGGCGGACATGATCTGGCCGGACCCGGCCAACGGGACGATCCTCAGCTTCGTGCTGACCGACCCGACCGGCCGGCTGCGCCAGATCTCCTACGACTACGGCACGGCCAGGACGACCGGGATCGGCACGGTGCCGGACATCCAGCACGTGGAAGTCGCGAACCCCGAGGCCGGCACCTGGCGCGTGCAGATCAAGTGGGCGAACGGCCGCGCGCACCTGCAGGAGCCGCCGAACGTGCCCGGCACCTACACCGGCACGGTGAGCTTCAAGGTCTCCGGGCGCCACTGGGTCACCTCGCCGGCCTCGCCGGCGATCACGATCGGGGCGCACCGGTCGGCGACGATCCCGCTGCAGGTGGCGTTCCCCACCGCACCGGGCGACCACCCCGAGTCGGTGCAGTTCACCGCCGCCGACGGCGCGACGACCTCGCTCCCGATCGCCCGGCGCACGCTGGTGCCGAGCGCGGGCGGCGAGTTCGACGCGCAGATGATCAACACGGTCGG
>JAICUS010000376.1 GCA_025935735.1 Solirubrobacteraceae bacterium
CGTTCTTCTCGATCTCCGGCTCCGATTTCGTCGAGATGTTCGTCGGCGTCGGCGCCTCGCGCGTGCGCGACATGTTCGAGCAGGCGAAGAAGCACGCGCCGTGCATCATCTTCATCGACGAGATCGACGCGGTCGGCCGCCATCGCGGCGCCGGCCTGGGCGGCGGCCACGACGAGCGCGAGCAGACGCTCAACCAGCTCCTGGTGGAGATGGACGGCTTCGAGGCCAAGGACAACATCATCATGATCGCGGCCACCAACCGGCCCGACATCCTCGATCCCGCCCTGCTGCGCCCCGGCCGCTTCGACCGCCAGATCACCGTCGACCGCCCGGACCGCAAGGGCCGCGCGAAGATCCTCGAGGTCCACACCCGCGGCAAGCCGCTGGCCAAGGACATCGAGGTCGACACGCTGGCCGGCCAGACCCCGGGCTTCACCGGCGCCGACCTGTCCAACCTGGTCAACGAGGCCGCGCTGCTCGCCGCCCGCACGGGCAAGAAGGAGATCGGCCAGATCGAGCTCGAAGAGGGCATCATGCGCGTGGTCGCCGGCCCGGAGAAGAAGACCCGGGTCATGGGCGAGAAGGAGCGGCTGGTCACCGCCTTCCACGAGATGGGCCACGCGATCGTCGGCCACTTCCTCGAGCACTCCGACCCGGTGCACAAGATCTCGATCATCAGCCGCGGCCAGGCGCTGGGCTACACGATCAGCCTGCCGTCCGAGGACAAGTTCCTCACCACCAAGGCCGAGCTCAACGACACGATGGCGATGACCCTGGGCGGCCGCGCCGCCGAGGAGATCGTGTTCGGCGAGATCACCACGGGCGCGTCGAACGACCTGGAGAAGGTCACGGCCACGGCCAAGCAGATGGTCATGCGCTTCGGCATGAGCGAGAAGCTCGGCCCGCGCGTGTTCGGCCACGACCACGGCCAGCCGTTCCTCGGCCGCGAGTTCTCCGCCGAGCCGGACTACTCCGACGAGATCGCCCGCGAGATCGACGACGAGATCCGCCGGATCGTCGAGAGCGCCCACCAGGTGGCCAAGGACATCCTGTCGGGCCACCGCGAGCACTTGAAGACGATCTCGGAGATCCTGCTCAAGCGCGAGACGATCGAGCGCGAGGAGTTCGAGGCGCTGCTCGCCGGCAAGACCGAGACCGAGGTCTTCGGCGCCGAGACCGAGGAGCTGCCCCCGGGCGCGTCCGAGCGCCCGCCGCTGCCGGGCACCGTCTCCCCGGGCCGCGAGCCCGCGCCGCGCGGCATCCCGCGCCCCGGCCTGGCCGGCGGCGCCGCGGAGCTGCGCGGGCTGGACTACCCCGAGAAGCCCGAGCTCGCTTAGCCGTAGTTGCGGCCGTAGAGCTCGCCGCGCAGGGTGGCGATCTCGGTCACGGCGGCGCCGACGAACGCGGCGTGGGACTGGGCGATGTCGCGCTCCAGGTCGGCCATGTAGGAGGCGATGCCCGCGACGCCGGTGCTCTCGGCGAGCGCGCGCTCGGCCTGCAGCTCGAGGAGCTGGCTGTGGAGGTCGGCGGCGGTCATGGTGGAGCCAGAGTGGCAGCGCGCCGCCGCCGCCGCACTCGTGCGACCCGGCGTCCGCGGGGCGGGGTGAGCCCTACGAGGAGGGGTGGGAGGCCGTACCTTGCAGCAGCTGCTGGGCGGCGGTCGACAGCTGCAGGATGACGTCGCTCTGCGCGGCCGGGGTGGGCGGCGCGGCCTCGGCGGCCTGCGCGGCCTGCGCCATCGTCGTGCGCACCGCGTGCAGGGAGTTCGCCTGCACGATCATCGAGAGTTCGCCGGAGATGTCCATGCGCTGGGGATCGGCCCGCCGCCGCCCCGCGGTTAGCGACCGCGGGCGCGCTGGACCGATGTCGGGCGCAGCGGCAGCGGCGAGGACGGCTTGAGCTCCTCGAGGCGCAGCAGCGTGATGACCCGCTGCGCGCCGCCGCGCAGGTTGAGCCGCGAGAGCACCACCTGCAGCTCCGCCACGTCGCGGGCGACGATCATCAGCAGCGCATCGACCTCGCCGGTCACCCAGTCGGCGGCGATCACCTGCGGCGTCTCCTCCACGACCTTGACGAAGCGCTTGTGCGCCGCCTCGTCCTGGCGGGCGAGCGTGACCGTGACGTAGACCTGCAGCGGGAAGCCGACCGCGGCGGAGTCCAGCCGCGCGGCGATCCGCCGGACCGCCCCCGACTCCTTCAGCCGCCGCACGCGGTTGAGCGTGGCCGCGGGCGAGAGCCCGGCCAGCCGCGCGAGCTCCACGTTGGAGCGGCTCGCGTCCCGCTCCAGCTCGGTGAGCAGCTTGACGTCAATATCATCAAGTGAAAGCGCCATTTCACGAAGGATAATTTCGTCGTGAGCGCTCAAAGTCAAACGATGGGCGGCGAGATCCGATACTGGGTGCGTGAACACGCGGACCCGCAACGCCTATCTCGCGCTGACCGCAGCCGGCCTGCTGTGGGGTCTGACCGTGCCGCTGTCCAAGGTCGTGCTCGGCTGGCTGGACGGCGGCTGGCTGACCGTCGTGCGCTTCGCGCTCGCCGCGCCGCTGCTGGCCCTGGCCGGTTCCTGCCTCGGCCGGAGGCCTCGTCACCGCTTCGCTCGCCGGCTGCGCGCCGCGTTCGTACCGGGCGTGCTGGCCACCGGCGCCGTCGGCTACGGGCTGGTCATCGTGCTCCAGAACGCCGGCATCGAGCGCACGAGCGTGAGCCACGCCGCGCTGATCGTCGGCGCCGTGCCGGCCCTGGTGGCCCTGTTCACCGCGCTGAGCGGCCGCGGGCGCACGAGCCCCCGCGCCGCGGCCGGCTTCGCGGTGGCGCTGGCCGGCGTGGGCGTCATCGCGGGCGGAGGCGGCGGCGCGGCCACCCCGGCGGGCGACCTGCTCGTGCTGGCGTCGGTCGCGCTGTCGGCCACGTTCGTGGTCATCCAGGCCGACGTGCTCAAGGGCCGCGACCCCGTGGCCGTCACCGGCGTGCAGATGCTCGGCGGCATGCTGGCCGCCGTGCCGAACGCGGCGCTGGAGGGCGTGCCGGCGGCGCCGCACTCGGTCAAGCCCGTGCTGGCGCTGGCCGCGCTGGCCACGGCCGGCACGCTCGGGCCGTTCGCGCTGTTCGCGTTCGGCCAGTCGCGCGTGGCCCCGGAGCTCGCCGGCGCGTTCCTGAACCTGGAGCCGCTGGTCGGCGCCGCAGCCGGCGCGCTGGCCTTCGGCGACCCGTTCGGCGCGCTGCAGGTCGCGGGCGGGCTGGCGATCCTCGCCGGGATCGCCCTGAGCACCCGCCGCGAGGGTGCGGCCAGCCCCACCCCGACGTCGCCTGCCGTCCACACCCGCGAACGCAGGACAGCCCCCTCGGGCGCAGGGCGCCATGGTGGGACAGTGCACGTATCAGGCCGTCCCCATCGCCCTCCTTTACGCCATGACCGTGATCGCTCCCCGCCCCGACCGCACCGCGGCTCCCCACGCGTTCGCGACGCCCGTCGTGCGTGAGGCCCCCTCGGCCCCGTCGGCTGCCGGCGTCCCCTCCTCCGCCTGGTAGTCGTAAGACCTGCGGCCGCCCGGGAGACTCCCTCTCCTCCCTCCCGGGCGGCCGCGGTTGTTAGCTTCGCCCCGTGGACTACGAGCTCATGGGCGTCGTCAACGTCACGCCCGACTCCTTCTCGGACGGCGGCGCGTTCGACGAGCCCGCCGACGCGATCGCGCACGGGCGCCGGCTCGCCGCCGAGGGCGCCGGCATCCTGGACGTGGGCGGCGAGTCCACCCGGCCCGGCGCCGCGCCCGTCCCCGCCGAGGAGGAGCTGCGGCGGGTGCTGCCCGTGGTCGAGGGGCTTGCGCGGACCGCGCGGGTGTCCATCGACACGATGAAGCTGGCGGTGGCCGAGGCCGCGCTGGACGCCGGCGCGACCTACGTCAACGACGTCACCGCCTTCCGTCACGACCCGGACCTCGCCGGCCTGGTGGCCGACCGCGGCGCCGGCTGCTGCCTGATGCACATGCTCGGCGAGCCGCGGACCATGCAGCGCGACCCCCGCTACGGCGACGTCGTCTCGGAGGTCAAGGCGTTCCTGGCCGACCGGCTGGCGTTCGCCGTCGCCGCCGGCGTCCCGGAGACCCGCATCCAGCTCGACCCCGGGATCGGCTTCGGCAAGACGCTGGAGCACAACCTCGAGCTGCTGCGCCGCCTGCACGAGCTGACCGACCTCGGCCGCCCGGTCGTCGTCGGCACGTCGCGCAAGAGCTTCCTCGGGCGGATCACCGGCCGCGACGTGGCCGAGCGCGTGCCCGCCACCATCGCCACCTGCGTGATGGCGCTGGAGCGCGGCGCCCGCGTGTTCCGGGTCCACGACGTGGCCGAGGTGGCGGACGCGCTCAAGGTCACCGCTGCTACGTTGCGGCTCCATGGCTGACGAGCCCGAGGACTACGACCTCGAAGACGACGACGACGACGATGACGACGAGGAGGGCCCGGAGATCGGGGTCACCGTCGAGATCGTCGGCCTGTCGCTCTACACCCACCACGGCGTCACCGAGGAGGAGCGCAAGGTCGGCCAGCGGATCGTGCTCGACGTGCGCTTCGACGTCGGCGAGCCGGACGCGCTGATCACCGACCGCGTCGAGGACACCGTCGACTACGGCGAGGTCTGCCAGGTGATCGCCCTGCTGGCCCAGCAGCGCTCCTACCGCACGCTGGAGCGCCTGTGCGCGGTGATCGCCGACCGCCTGTCCTCGCAGTTCGGCGCCGAGAGCGTCACCGTCAAGGCCTCCAAGCCCGAGCCGCCGATCCCGCTGCCGGTCGAGGAGGTCGCGGTGGAGGTCTGGCGCGAAGAACGTGGTTAGCACTCACTAACCTGAACAGGATGCGCCGGTCAGCCGAGGAGCGCCGCGAGGAGATCGTCGAGGTCGCGCTGCGCCACTTCGCCGAGGGCGGCTACCACGGCACCTCGACCGAGGCGATCGCCCGCGAGGCCGGCATCTCCCAGCCGTACCTCTTCCGGCTCTTCCGCACCAAGCGCGAGCTGTTCCTGGCCTGCGCCGCCCGCTGCTACGCGAACGTCGGCGCCGTGTTCGCGGACGCGGTGGTCGGCGAGACCCCCGAGGAGCGCCGGCAGTCGATGGGCCGGGCCTACGTCGAGCGGCTGCTGGCCGACCGCCACATGCTGCTGTTCCAGCTGCAGGGCTACGCAGCGGCGGGCGAGCCGGCGATCCAGGAGGCGATGCGCCGCGGCTTCAGCGGGCTCGTGCGCACCGTGGCCGAGCTCTCCGGCGCGCCCGAGAGCGAGACGTGGGGGTTCTTCGCCGAGGGGATGCTGCTCAACGTCGTCGCCGCGCTCGACCTCGCGGAGGAGCCGTGGGCGCGGGAGCACATCGCCCATGCGTGAGCTCGGCTATCTCGGCCTCGGCTCCAACGTCGGCGACCGGCGGGCGAACCTGCAGGCGGCGGTCGAGCTGCTGTGGGGCCACGGCGTGACCGTGCTCGCCGCCAGCTCCGTCTACGAGACCGAGCCCGTCGGCGACGTCACTGACCAGCGCGCGTTCTTCAACGCCTGCGTGCGGATCGAGACCGACCTCGACCCCGAGGGCCTCCTCGACGCCTGCAAGGCGATCGAGCGCGCGCTGGGGCGCGAGCTGGGGGACGGCTACGTCCGCCACGGCCCGCGGCCGATCGACGTCGACCTGCTGCTGCTCGGCGACGCGGCCTTCCAGTCGCACCGGCTCACGCTCCCGCACGCCCAGGTGACCGAGCGGCGGTTCGTGCTCGTCCCGCTGCTCGAGCTCGACCCGGAGCTGCGCGTGCCCGGGCGCGGGCGGGCGGCGGACTTCCTGCGCGACGAGGGCGAGTGGGTGCACCGCGCCGGCCCGCCGCTGGACGTGGGGGCCTGACGCCCGTGCTGCTCGTCGTCGACGTCGGCAACACCCAGACCCACCTCGGCGTCTACGACGGCGACGCCCTGGTGCACGACTGGCGGTTCGCCACCGTCCGCGAGTCGACCGCCGACGAGCTCGGCGCGGCGCTGCGGAACCTGCTGGCGCTGCGCGGGCTGGCGTTCGAGGACGTCGACGCGTCGATCGTCTCGGCCACCGTGCCGTC
>JAICUS010000359.1 GCA_025935735.1 Solirubrobacteraceae bacterium
CCGGCGCGATCATCTGGTGGGGTGCCAAGCTGCTCTCGCCGGCGTGCGGCCCGTTCGCGCCGGTCTGCGCCATCGCCTTCTAGCGACATGGAGCCCACCGAGATCATCGCCGCGCTCGAGGCGCCCACCGACGACCGCCGGCGGGTGATGTGGTCGCTGCGCGAGGACGCTCCCGCGGAGGCGCTGGCCGCGGCGCTGGCCGCCGCCGAGGAGCCGAACACCCGCCGGCTGCTCGCGGACCTGCTCGGCTTCCAGGCCGCGCCGGAGGGCGTGCCGGCGCTGCCGGTGCTGCGCGAGGCCGCCGAGGACGAGGACGCGGGCCTGCGCGACTCGGCCCGCTGGGCCCTCGACCGGTTCTGACCCGCAGCGGCTACGCTCGGGCCACAGTGACGGTCACCGCCGGGCCAGCGGCGCGTCCCGCAAACGCCGCGGGACGCTGGGACGCCGGCGTGCTGCTGGCCGCCAACGCGGTCGCGGTGACCGGGCTGTGGTGGCGCCAGGGCGGCGTCGGCGAGGTGCACGACCTCGCCGGCGCGCTGACGAGCGCATCGCGCCTGACCGGGCTGCTGGGCGCGCTGCTGGCGCTGGTCATGCTGCTGCTGCTCGCCCGGGTGCCGGTGCTCGACGGGCTCGCGCTGGACCGCGTGGCGGCGTGGCACCGCCGCACGGGCATGGGCTGCCTGGCCCTGCTGGTCGCGCACACGCTGCTGGTCACGGCCGGCTACGCGCTGCAGGACCGCGCGCGGCTCGGCCACGAGGCCGCCGAGCTGCTCGGCGACTACTCCGGCGTCCTGCTCGCCACCGTCGGGCTCGGCCTGCTCGTCGCCGTCACGCTGACGTCCGCGCGCGCCGTGCGCCGGCGCATCGGCCCTCGCGCCTGGCGCGCGGTCCACCTCACGGCGTACGCCGCCGTCGCGCTCGCGTTCAGCCACCAGCTCGCGACCGGGCACGAGTTCGCCCGCCAGCCGGTCGCGCGCGCATATTGGTGGGCGCTCTACGGGTGCGTCGCGGCGGCGATCGCCTACGTGCGGCTCGTGCGGCCGGCCGTGCGGTCGCTGCGCCACCGGCTCGTCGTGCACGCGGTGCGCGAGGAGGCGCCCGGGGTCGTGTCGGTCGAGGTCGCCGGCCGGGGCCTCGAGCGCCTGCGGGTGCGCTCGGGCCAGTTCCTGTACTGGCGCTTCCTCGCCCCCGGGCTGTGGTGGCAGGCCCGCCCGTACTCGCTCTCGCGCGCGCCGGACGGCCGCACGCTGCGGATCACCGTCCGCGACCGCACGGGCCGGCTGGCCGCGCTGCGCCCCGGCACGCGGGTGGTCGCCGAGGGCCCGGCTGGCGGGCTGACGGAAGCCGCGCGGCGGCGCCCCGGGGTGGCGATGATCGCCGGCGGCGTCGGGATCGCGCCGATCCGGGCGCTGCTCGAGGACCTGCCGGGCGAGGACATCGCGGTGGTCTACCGCGCGGGCGGCGAGGTCCTGTTCCGGGCCGAGCTCGACGAGCTCGCCCGGCGCCGGGGCGCGGCGCTGCACTACGTACTCGGCGACCGGGCCGGCGACGGCGCGCTCTCGCCCGAGCGGCTGCGCGCGCTGGTGCCGGACATCGCCGAGCGCGACGTGTTCGTGTGCGGGCCGCCGAGCCTGACCGCGGCCACCCGCGCCAGCCTGCGCGGCGCCGGCGTCCCCGGCCGCCAGATCGTCTCGGAGGGCTTCGGACGGTGAGCCCGGCCCGGCGCGCGCTTCCGGTCGCTGTTGCGGCCGCCGGCGTGGCGGCGCTGCTGGCCGCGGTCCGCGCGCGGCCGCCCGCGCTGCCCCGCGCGCCCGCGCTCGGCGCCGTCGCGGACACCGCGACGCTGCACGGCGTCAGCCGCCGCGCCGCGCACGGCCACGGGCGCGTCCGCAGCGGGCTGAGCGCGCCGCAGAGCACGCCGTTCTCCTACCTGCAGGTCCGCGTGAGCCTCACCGGGCGCGAGCTCACCCGGGTCGAGACGGTCGAGCTCACCGGCAACGGGGCCCGCACCCAGGCGATCAACGCCCGCGCCGAGCCGATCCTGCGCGCCGAGGCCCTGCGCGCCGGCGGCGCGGACATCGACACCGTGACCGGCGCCACCTACACGAGCCGCGCCTATCGCGCGGCCGTGCGCTCGGCCATCGCCCGCGCCCGCCGATGAGCATCGAGGTCCGGCACATCATGGGGATGCCGATCGAGATCGACGTCCGCGACGAGGGCGTCGACGTCGAGCCGGCGTTCGCCTGGCTGCGCCGGGCCGACGCGCTGTTCAGCACCTATCGCGCCGACAGCGAGATCAGCCGCCTCGACCGCGGCGAGCTGCTGCTGTCCGAGTGCGCGCCCGAGGTCGACGAGGTCCTCACCCGCTGCGTCGCGCTGCGGCGCGAGACGGACGGCTACTTCGACGTGCGCGCCGGCGGCCGGCTCGACCCGTCGGGCCTGGTCAAGGGCTGGGCCGTCGCGCGCGCCGCCGAGCGCCTCGCCGGCGTCCGCCGCCTGTTCATCAACGCCGGCGGCGACATCGCCACCCGCGGCGGACCCTGGCGGATCGGCATCC
The DNA here is from genome assembly GCA_025935735.1 of Solirubrobacteraceae bacterium. The sequence goes on from JAICUS010000359.1 coordinate 2,558, forward strand.
GCCACCCGGTCCGGCGCTCCCGGCTCGCCGCGGTGCTCGAGGTCTCAGACCTCGCGGTGGCCACCTCCGGGGAGTACGAGCGCGGCCGCCACGTCCTGGACCCGCACACCGGCCGCCCGCCGGAGGGCCTGCTGTCGGTGACGATCGTCGGCCCGGACCTCGGCACCGCCGACGCCTACGCGACCGCCGCGTTCGCCATGGGTGAGGGCGGCCCGGAGTGGACGACCACGCTCGACGGCTACGAGGCGCTGTGCATCACCGCCGACCATCGCGTGCTGTCGACGCCCGGCATGGACCGCCACCGCAGCGAGTAGCGGGCCCGGGGCCGTGCGGCCCCGGGCCCGCCGGCCGTCAGCCGGCGGCGAGCGCGTAGATGTGCATCGCCGTCGTGCCGACGCGGCTGCTCACGTCAGGGAGCGTGACGGAGGCCACCGTCTTCGCCGGGTCGAGCGCCACCGTGGTGGCGAACACGTACATCGTGATCGTCTGCGACGTGCCGCCGCCGGTGTTGCGGTAGGGCATCGTGGCCACGGCGTCGTCGCCGTTGCCCGGGCCGGACGCCCAGTCGTTGAGCATCACCGTCTGGCGGCTCGTGCTGCCGTCCGTGTAGTGGACGACGAGCGTGCCCGACGACGACCCGTCCGTGGACATGCCCAGCACGCCGAGCTTCGTCGCCCCGGCCGGCGCGTGCACGAGCAGCTCCTGGCCGGCGGCCAGGATGTTGTCGGGCGAGCACGGCTGGGCGGACGGCCACGTGTAGGTCAGCCCGCCGGAGGTCACCGTCCCCCCGGGGGTCAGCCCCGCGGCGGCGAGCGCCTGCGCCGAGTACGTGTAGCCGCCGCCGTCGGCGTCGGCGCACGTCTGGTTGTCGTCCGGCGACGTCGACGCGTTGTCGTAGTAGTCCGCCGGGTTGTCGGTGGGCGTGATCTCGAGCACCGCGGCGTCGCTCGTCGCCCCGCCGGCGGTGGTCACCGACACCGAGGCCGGCGTGCCCGGCGAGACGTGCCAGACGCCGTTCGGCCCGCTCGGGGTCGGGACGGTGAACGTGATCGCCGTGTCGCTCCAGCTGTCGACGTGGAACGCGGCCGAGTTGCCCGGCCGGCCCCAGTTGACGCCGCCGTTGGAGAACGCGACGTAGCCGGGGGACGCGCCGAAGCCGCGGCCGTGGATCGTCACCTGCTGCCCGGCCGCCGCCGTCCACGGATCGAGCGAGTCGACCGTGGGCGCCGCCGGCGCGGTCGCCGAGGTGCCGATGGCGAACACGTGCAGATCGCCCCGGTCGGCGCCGCTGGGCAGCGTGACCGACTGGAGCGTCTTGGACGCGTCGACCGGCAGCACCGCCTCGAAGATGTAGGTCTTCACGGAGTCGGCGCCGCAGGCGCAGTTGCGATACGCGGTGGTGGCCGCCACGACGTTGCCGAACGAGGGCTGCGCGCGGTTGGCGCCCAGCGTCCAGTCCGACAGGCCGAGCTCGAACCGCGTGGTCGTCCCGTCGGCGTAGGTGAGGGTCACCGGACCCTGGCTCGGGCCGTTGGTGGCCGAGCCGAGGAAGGCGATCCGCGCGGCCCCGGCCACCGGGTCGACCGGGATCGTCTGGCCGGCGGCCACGACGTTGTCCGGGTAGCCGGGCGGCGAGTTGGGCCACTGGAACTGCGTGCCGTCGATGGTCGCGGTCGCTCCGGCGGTCAGGCCCGCGGCGGCGAGCGCCTCGGCCGAGTAGCTGTAGCCGGAGTGGTCGAACTGCGCGGCCGACGGGTCGTCGTCGGACGAGATGCCGCGGTTGTCCATGAACCGCAGCAGGCTGTCCGGGGCGGCCACGAGCACGGTCAGCCGCTGGTCGGGAAGGTCGCCGCGGTCGGAGTCGAGCGCGATCGGGACGCTGTAGAACGTCTGCTCCGCGTCGGCCGAGGCGTGGACGTTGAGCGTGAGCGTGCCCAGCGCGCCGGGCGCGAGCCGCAGCCGCGCCGGGTCGGGCGCGACCGTGAGTCCCTTGGGCGGCTTGGCGTCGGCGCTGAGCGTCAGGCGGTCGCCGGTCACGTTGCGGGCGGTGAGCGTCACGCGGGCGGAGCCGCCGGGCGCGACGGTGACCTGGCCGCCCGACAGCGTGGCGATCGCCGGCGCCTGGCCGGTGGTGTCCGACGGCGGCGCCGCGTTGGGCCGCGCGGCCCACGCCTTGTTCGGCCGCGTGCCGAGGTCGAACTTCAGCTTCGCGCCGCGGCGGTAGTCGCGGCCGGCCAGGTACGCCTTGTTCCACGTGCGGCCGTTGACCTTGAGCCGCTGCACGTAGGGCGCGTCGGGCGCGGCCTGCGGCGCCTTGATCGTGATGTCGCGGCGGTTGGCCAGGTGCACCACGGCGGAGCGGAACACCGGGCTGCCGATCACCAGCGTGTCGGTGCCGGGCGTCTCCGGATACAGGCCGAGGTTCGACCACACGTACCACGAGCTCATCGCGCCCAGGTCGTCGTTGCCGAACTGGCCGACCGGCGCGTTGAAGTACAGCTGCTGCTGCGCCTCGCGCACGACCTGCTGGGTCTTCCAGGGCGCGCCGACGTAGTCGTACTCCCACGGGATCTCGACGCTCGGCTCGTTGCTCAGGTCGGCGTTGGTCGGGCTCGGGTGGTCGATGCTGGTGAACAGGCTGTCGAGGTAGCTCTCCCAGGCGCTCGCGCCGCCGCGGGCGGCGATCAGCCCGGCGAGGTTGAACGGCACCATCGGCGTGTACTGCGCCGAGGTGCCCTCGACCATGCCGGTGCCCGTGCCAGGCGTGAACCCGGGCACCCAGGCGCCGTCGGCCTGGCGCGCCTGGACGTAGCCGGTCTCCGGGTTGAACGTGTTCTGCCAGTTCTGCGCGCGGGTGGCGAACCGGCGGTAGGTGCCGAACTCGCCCAGCGACTGCGCGAGCGAGGCGATCGCGTAGTCGGCCGAGTCGTACTCCAGCTGCGTGGACACCGGCCCGTAGAAGTTGCAGCAGCCGTAGCTGACGTCGTAGGGCAGGTAGCCGTACTGGTCGAGCGTGGCCTGGCCCGGCCGGATGTTGCTCGGCTTGGTGGCCTCGGCGACCATCGCGCGCAGCGCCTTGGCGGCGTCGAAGTCGCGCGCGCCGAACGCGTAGGCGTCGGCGATGATCGGGTCGGCCGGGTCGCCGACCATGACGTAGCTCTCGCCGTTGGCCTGCGCCCACTTGGGCAGCATCCCGCCCTGGTCGTAGTCGTTGAGCATCGAGGTGATCGAGTCGCTCGTCTGGTGCGGCGCGATCAGCGCGGCCAGCTGGACCTGGCTGCGGTAGATGTCCCAGCCCGAGTAGTTCGCGTACTGCTCGTGGCCTCTCGCGACGGCGTGGACCTTGCCGTCCATCCCCATGTACTGGCCGTTCTCGTCGCTGAACACGTTCGGGTGCAGGAGCACGTGGTAGAGCGCGGTGTAGAACTGCGTGCGCTGGTCGGGCGTGCCGCCGGCGATCTCGATGCGGCCGAGGACGTTGTCCCAGGCGTTCTGGTTGGCCCGGCGGACCTGCGCGAAGTCGCGGTCGGCGACCTCCTTGCCCAGGTTGTCCGCGGCGTTGGCGGCGCTGGTGAAGGAGATGCCCAGCCGGGCCGTGACCGTCTGCTGGTCGGTGGTGTCGAACGTGAGCGCCACGCCGTCCGGCCCGTCGCCCCAGGTGGAATGCGCGGTGAACGGCTGGTCGAACTTGACGTCGAAGTGCAGCGTGTAGTCGCGCTGGTCGCCCGCGCCGCAGAAGTGGCCGGCGGTCACCGAGCCGGTCAGCTCGTCGTCGCCCACCACCTGCGCGCTCGTGCCGTCGACCTGCGAGGCCGTGCCCGCGAGCTTGAACAGCAGGTTCGACTGC
>JAICUS010000122.1 GCA_025935735.1 Solirubrobacteraceae bacterium
CCGGGCGTCGTGACGATCCGCCTGCGCGGCCGCCGGCTCGCCCGGCTCCCGGTGGCCGGCGGCCAGTTCCTCCAGTGGCGCTTCCTGCGCCGCGGGCTGTGGTGGCAGGCGCACCCGGACTCGCTCTCCGCGGCGCCCGCGGGAGACGAGCTGCGGATCACCGTCAAGGACCTCGGCGACCACAGCGCGCACCTCGCCCGCCTGCGCCCCGGCACCCGCGTGGCGATCGAGGGCCCGTACGGCACGTTCACCGCCGACGCCGCGCGGAGCCGGCGGCTGCTGCTCGTCGGCGCCGGCGTCGGCACCGCGCCGATCCTCGCGCTCCTGCAGGAGCTGCCGGAGGGCACGGACGTGACCGTGCTGCTGCGCGCGTCCACCCGCGAGCAGCTCGTGCTGCGCGACGAGGTGGCCGCCGAGGTCGCCCGCCGCGGCGGGCGGCTGATCGAGCGGGTCGGCTCCCGCCGGCAGGTCCGCCTCGACGCCGCCGCGCTGCGCGAGCTCGTCTGGGACGTCGCGCGCCGCGAGGCCTACCTGTGCGGCCCCGACGCCCTCGCCCGGCGGCTGGCCGGCGAGCTGCGGCGCGCCGGCGTGCCGGGCGACCGCATCCACCTCGAGTCGTTCGCCTTCTGACATGCGCCGCGCACCGATCGTCCTGACCGCCACCGTCGCCGGCACCGCCGGCGTGCTGGCCTTCCATCCCCACTCGCCGGTCGTGCGACCGGCGACCGCGTCGACGGCGAGCACGCCCGCCGCGACCGCCACGCCGACGAAGCGCGCCGGCGGCACAGCGACCGGCGACCCCGTTGACACGCAATACGGCCCGGCGCAGGTGCGCGTGACCGTCAAGGGCGGGAAGATCACCGCGGTCCAGGCGGTCGAGCTGCAGTCCGGCGACCCGCGCTCTCAGGCGATCTCCGCCTACGCCGAGCCGATCCTGCGCCAGGAGGTCTTGAGTGCCCAGACCGCGGCGGTCGACGCGGTCAGCGGCGCGACCTACACGAGCGAGAGCTACCTGCAGTCGGCGCAGTCCGCGCTGGACAAGCTGGGGTTCAAGGCGGCGGCGTAGCGGCAGGACCGGCACGGCGCCCATTCACTCCGCAGCCCGCAGCACCACGACGCAGTTCTGCCCCCCGAACCCGAACGCGTTGACCAGCGCCGCCCCCACCGGCGCCCGCCGGGCCTCCAGCGGCACGTAGTCGAGGTCGCACTCCGGGTCCGGCCGCTCGAGGTTGATGGTGGGCGGGATCACGCCGTCGCGCATCGCCAGCAGCGCGACCATCGCCGAGAGTGCCCCGGCCGCGCCGATCAGATGGCCGACCATCGACTTCGGCGAGCTCACCGGCACGGCGTCCGCGGCAGACCCCAGCGCCGCGCGGATCGCCTTGGTCTCCACGGCGTCGTTCGCGCGCGTGCCGGTGCCGTGCGCGCAGATGTAGTCGACGTCCCGAGGCGCCGTGCCCGTGCGCTCGAGCGCCAGCCGGATCGCGTCCGCGGCGAACCGGCCCGTCCGCTCGGGCGCGCTGATGTGGAAGGCGTCGGAGGTCAGGGCGCCGCCGGCCACCGACCCGTATACGCGGGCGCCGCGTGCTCGCGCGTGTGACGCGGACTCGACCACGAGCAGGACCGCGCCCTCGCCGAACACGAACCCGTCGCGGTCGGCGTCGAACGGGCGGCTGGCCCGCTCCGGCTCGTCGTTGCGCTCCGACAGCGGCCCCATGTTGACCAGCCCGGCGAGCAGCGCGGGGGCGATCCCGGCGTCGGTCCCGCCGGCCACGACGACGTCCGCCTCGCCGCCCAGGATCAGCCGCCGGGCCTCGAGCAGCGCGGCGTTGCCGCTGGCGCAGGCCAGCGCACTGGCGTTGACCGGGCCGTGCGCGCCGAGGTCGATCGCCACCTCGCACGCGGCCATGTTCGGGATCGTCGAGGGCACGTAATACGGGCTCACCGCGCGCGTTCCGCCCCGCGCGAACGCTTCGACGTTGGCCTGCGTCTCCGGCACTCCCGCCACCGCGCAGTTGACCACCACGCCGAGCCGCTCCGGCGCCACCTCCAGCCCGGCGTCCGCGACCGCCTCGCGCGCCGCGGCGACCGCGAGCTGCGAGAACCGCGCCGAGCGGTGCGCGCGCTTGACCCCCAGCACCGCGACCGCGTCGAACCCGCGCACCTCGCCGGCGATCCGCACCGGCAGGCCACTCGCGTCGAAGTGCGTGATCGGGCCGACACCGGAGCGGCCGGCGACCAGCCCCTCCCACGTCTCGGCCGCCGAGCGCCCCAGCGGCGTCAGCGCCCCGATCCCCGTGACAACCGGCGCCTCGCTCACGGGCGCTCGAGCACCCCCGCCGCCGCGTCCGCGCGCGCCCGCTCGCGGACCTGGTAGTGCATCTTCTTGCCGGTCGCGGTCATCGGCAGCGCGTCGACGAACCGGTACGCGCGCGGGCGCTTGTAGGCCGCGAGCATCGGGTGCCCGTGGCAGTGGGCCTCGCAGGCCGCGGCGTCGAGCGCGCCGTCGGCCCGCACGACGTAGGCCACCACGAGCTCGCCCCACTGCGCGTCGGGGACGCCCACCACGGCGCAGTCGCTCACGCCGGGGTGCTCATTCAATATCGCCTCGACCTGCACGGGGTGCACGTTCTCGCCGCCGGTGATGATCATGTCGTCCTTGCGGCCGACGATGGTCACGTACTCGTCGGCGTCCCAGGTGGCCAGGTCGCCGATGTACAGCCAGCCGTCGCGGAACCGCGCCGCCTGCTCGTCCGGCTGGTTGACGTAGGCGTAGCCGGACTTGACCGAGCGGACGATCACCTCCCCCACCTCGCTGCCATCGCGCGCCGCCAAGTCTGAAGGGTCGGCGGTCCGGTCCTCGTAGACGCGCACGACCGCCACGTCGTCGTCGGTGCAGGCGCGACCGGCCGAGCCGGCGTGGTCGGGCAGGTCGGCCGGGCGCAGGAACGTGTTCCAGAACGCCTCGGTCGTGCCGTAGCCGTTGAAGATCCGCGGCGTCAGGAGCCGCTGGTAGCGCAGGCACGCCTCGCGGTCCAGCGGCGCGCCCATGGTGACGATGCCCCGCAGCGACGACAGGTCCCGCGGCCGCGCCTGCTGCTCGGCGCTCAGCAGCGCGAGGTTCGTCGGCGCGCCGATCAGGAACGTCAGCCCGAGCTCCTGCACGCGGTCGAGCACGACAGCCGCGTCGAACGCCCGCAGCGCCACCGCCTCGGCGCCCACGTAGAGCACCGGGTTCGGCCCGCCGGAGTACAGCCCGCCGCGGTGGAACCACGGCGTCATGTTCATGGTCCGGTCCTCGGGCGAGAGCGGGAAGTGCATGATCACGTCGTGCGCGGTCAGCACCTCGACGAGGCTGTTGAGCGACACGCCCTTGGGCATGCCCGTCGTCCCCGACGTGTACAGCCGCGTGGTCTCCCCGTAGACATCGCCGTCCGGCGGCGGCGGCGCCGAGCCGCCGAGCAGGTCGTCCAGCGGGAGCGCGCGGACGAGGGCGGGCGCGTGCCCGGCGCGGGCCAGCGCGTCGCGGGCCGCCTCTGAGAGCGCCGCGTCGTAGAAGAACGCCGCCGGGCGGCTGTCGTCGAGCACGTGCGCGGTCTCCCCCGGCGCGAGGCGGAAGTTGATCGGCGCCGCCACGGCGCCCAGCCGCTGGGCGGCCAGCCACAGCAGCACGAGCTCGGGGCAGTTGAACAGCTGGAAGACCACCACGTCGCCCGCCCCCACGCCGGCGTCCGCGAGCCCGCCGGCCAGCCGCCCGCTGTCGGCCCACAGCTCGGCGTAGGTCCAGCGCCGGCCGCTCTCGGGGTCGTGCAGCGCCGGGCGCGCGGCGAAGCGGTGGCTGTTGCGCTCGACGCCGGCCAGGTAGGTGAAGCGGCGCTCGAAGACGGCGCGGAACGCCGACGGGTCATAGCGGTACACGGTCGCCTCCTCGGTCGCGGACGTCGGCCAGCCGCTCGAGCTGGTCGAGCGGATCGGGCCCCAGCGGCATCAGGATCAGCTCCTGGACGCCCGCCTCACGGTAGGCGCCGAGCTGCTCGCCCACGGCGTCCGCGTCGCCCACCGGCGTCCAGCGCTCCACGCGCTCGAGCCCCAGCCCATACAAGCCGCGCAGATGCGCGTCGGCCTCCCGCGGCGCGCCGACGCGGACGCCGATCAGCAGCGCGAGCCCGGGCCGCGGCCGGCCGTGCGCGGCGGCCAGCTCGGCCAGCTCCTGCGCGCGGCGGGAGAGGGTCGCGGGCGAGATCCACATGGGCAGCCAGGCGTCGCCGAGGCGGGCCGCCCGGCGCAGCGCGGCGTCGCTGCGGCCGCCGACCAGGAGCGGCGGCGGCGCGGAGATCGCCGGCTCCAGCGCCGGGATGTCGCCGTGCGGCCGCCCCGCGAGCAGGTCCGCCAGCGCGGCCAGCCCGGCGTCCAGGCGCGCCCCGCGCTCGCGCCGCGGCACGCCGGCCGCCGCGAACTCCTGCGGGAACTCGCCGCCCACGCCGACGCCGAGCGCCAGCCGCCCCCCCGACAGCGCGTCGAGCGTGACCAGCTGCTTGGCCGCCCAGGCCGGCGGGCGCAGCCCGAGCAGGAGCACGCTGACCCCGAGCGTCACCCGCTCGGTGACGGCGGCGGCCGCCGCGAGGCACTGCGTCGCCTCCAGCACCGGCGCCGGGCAGGCCAGGTGGTCGCCCGCCCAGACCGCGTCGAAGCCCAGCCCCTCGGCCAGCCGCGCCGCCTCGACCACCCGCGGCGGCCCGCCGGAGCGCAGCGGGTCGAGCGTCGGCAGCAGCACGCCCCAGCGCATCAGAGGTCCTGCTCGTAGACCCGGTAGCGCTTGACCACGCGCCCGTTCATCGCCTCCAGGCCGCGGTTCATGGCCTTGTTGGTCTCCAGGATCCAGCCCGCCTCGCCCTTCTGCAGCCGCGAGCCCTCGGCGACGTTGAAGTGCTCGACGAACATCGCCGCCGCCGCGCCGGTGTAGGCGTAGTCGCGCTTGACGCCGAGGAAGCCGACCCGCAGCCGGTCGACCGTGTGGTGGCGGCGCAGGAAGTGCCACCAGCCGAGCGGGAGCAGCTTCCCGTTCATCCGCTTGAGGACCTGGTTGACGTCCATCACGGTGATGGCCATGCCGATCGTCTCCCCCGCCCGCTCGGCCACCATGAACCAGCCCGGGCTCCAGACGAGCTGCAGGTCCAGCGCGTAGGCGTCGAGGTCCGCCTTGCCGTAGGGGACGAAGCCCCAGTTGCGCGACCACGCGGAGTTGTAGACGTCGGCGAACGCGTCCAGCTCGCGGCGCAGGTGGCGGCGCGACATCGCGCGGACCGTCACGCCGTGCACCTCGCGCGCCTTCTTGTCGATCTCGAACAGCCGCGGGTCCAGGTGGTCGCGGTCGCCGATCTCCAGGTCCCAAGAGAGCAGGTCCATCGCCTTCGTCAGCCCGGCGTCCTCGCACAGCCGCTGGTAGTACGGCGGGTGCCAGGGCTGGCGGATCAACGGCTCGAGCGCGTGCCCCTCGATCAGCACGCCGCTCTCGTCGTTCATGGAGAAGTCCATCGGGCCGATCACGTGGTCGCAGCCCTGGGCGCGCAGCCAGCCGCGGGCGGTTTCCAGCAGCGCGGCGAGCGCCTCCGGGTCGTCCTCGAGCTCGAGGAAGCCGAACATCCCCCAGCGGGTGCCGTGGAACGCGTTGAACGCGTCGTCGACCTGCGCGGTGATCCGGCCGACCACGCGCTCGCCGCGGCGGGCGAGGAAGTACTGCGCCCGGCCGTGGCGGAAGTACGCGTTCACCCGCCGGCTGAGGAACAGCCAGCGCTCCAGCCGCAGCGGCGGCACCCACGGCGTGCCGGCGTGCAGGCGGTAGGGCAGATCGATGAAGCGCCGCAGCGAGCCCCAGTCGCTGACGGCCCGGACCGTGACCATCGGCGCGAGGCTAACAGCCGCCGCCGCGGCGCCCGGCGGCGCCACGGCGGCGGCGCTGCGACTACGGGTTCGTGGTCGACAGCGTGAACGTCAGCGTCTTGGCGTACGTGCCCGTGCGCAGGGCGTCGTTCGCCGCGATCGGCTGCTTGAAGTCGACCGTCACCGCCTCGTTGGACGTGGGCGCCGCCCAGGACTTCAGCGCCAGCGGCACGGAGCCCACCGGGGCGTAGGCACCGGTGTTCCACTTGGCCTGCAGCGCCTGCGGCAGCGCGAACGCGCCCTTGCTGCCGCATGCGCCCGCCCCTCCGGGCGGTGGCGTCTCATCGTCGTCACATGCGGCGCGGTTTGTCAAGTGGCCCGCGTTCGCCGCGCTCGGGTCGGCCACGCTGAGGGTGGCGTCGCCGGCCGTGGAGAGCACGGTCGCCGTGCTGGAGGCGAAGTAGTCGTGCGCCAGGCCCGGCGTGAACGCCCCGAACGTCGCCGGCGCGCCCAGGCTCAGCGACAGCGTGGCCGGCACCGTTCCGCCGACGCCGCCGAAGCCGGTCGACAGGTTGCGGTCGCCGAACACCTGCACGTCGTCGAGCCGCGAGACCGCGCCGCCGTTGGTCACCGTGAAGTCGCAGGTGACGTGCGGGACGCGGATGTCGGCGTGGCCGGTGGCGTCGGTCGTACCGAAGTCCCGGACGCCGTCGCCGCAGTCGCCGGTGACGGTCGCCCCGGCGACCGGCGCGCCGCCATTGCCGAGCGCCGCCAGGTCGACGTGGTTCATGGCGTTGTGGGCGAACGCGCCGCCGATCACGTCGAGCGTGGTCTGCAGCCGCTCCGGGCTAATGTTGTTCATGCCGTCGGCCGGCCGGTGGTACTCGGGCTCGGTCGTGTAGGTGCCGCGCGGGATGCTCTCGCAGGTGGCCGGCGGGACCGGGTTGTTGTAGTCGAGCCAGATGAACAGCGCCGACGGGATGCCGACGTCGAAGAACGCCTGGTGGTCGGACTGGCCGAGCTTGCAGTTCTGCAGTCCGGTGAACCCGAACCGGTCGGACGCCTTGTAGGCCTCGTCGACCACGAAGTTCGACTTGCCGTCGGGCGTGAGCGCCCACAGCTTGGCCGGCGCGTACGGCGTGCCGACCATGTCCATCTGCCACTCGCCGACGAAGCGCGCCCGCTCCTGCGCCGGCAATGTGTTCACGTACGCGCGTGAGCCGGTGAGGCCGTCCTCCTCGCCGCCGAAGCCGCCGATGCGGATCTCCTTGTCGAGCGGCAGCTTGGACACGACGCGGGCGATCTCCATCGAGACGCCGTTGCCGGAGGCGTCGTCGTGCGCGCCGGGCGCGCCGGTCACCGAGTCGATGTGCGCGCCCACCATGACGATCGGCGCCTTGGTGCCGTCGGGGTCGTTGACGGCGAAGCGGCGGCCGACCACGACCGAGCGCATCGGGTTGACGTAGTCCGTGGTGGTGAACGTCAGGGTGAGGCTCTGCGTGGCCAGGATCTGCTTCATCCAGTCCAGGTGCGAGCGGCCGGCGCCCATGATCGGGACGTCCGGATAGGTGGTGGTCAGCGTGACCGTGGGCGGCGCGGCCGCCACGCCGGCCGCGCTCAGGCCGGTGGCGGCGACGACGACCGCCTTGGCGCCGGCGGCGACCGCGTTGGCCACCTGGGCGTTGCGGGCCGCCGCGTTCGCGCCCTGCTCGACCAGCGCGATGTTGCCGGCGGTCGCGGCCGGGAAGTCGGCCGCCGACGCGCCCGTGCCGGCGTAGACGACGTCGGCGGTCACCGGGGCGGCCGTACCGGTCTGCCTGCCCTGCAGCGAGGAGCTGAACTGCCAGTGCGGGCCGTTGGTCAGCGTCGCGTTGGGCGAGCTCACCTGCGCGACCGCGCGGTGGACGTCGACGTTCGGGTTGGTCTGGACCGGGAACGAGTAGATCTGCGTGTGGAACCCGAGGTTGTCGAGGATCCCCTTCAGGTACTCGGCCCCCTCGCGCTCCTGCGGCGTGCCGCTGCGGCGCGGGCCGATGTCGACCGCGAGGTGGCGGATCGTCTCCACCGAGTTGGCGGAGTCGAACTGGCCGATGATCTCCTGGTCGTAGTCGGACGGCGGCGCGGCCGCGGCGGTCTGCGCGCCTATGGCGGACGCGGCCAGGACGGCAGCCGCGGCCGCCGCCCGCAGGGCGAATCTCATTCGGGACACCTCCGTGATGGGACCGGGGCGGCGCGCTGACCGTACGGACCCCCTCCGCGCCGCGTCGGGACTCACCGGACCCTAAGCGGGCTCTCATGTGTCTGTCAACTACGCGGCGTACGAGATGTCTCAACACCCAGGCGGGCGATCTCGTCGGCGTCGAGGCCCCAGGCGCGCAGCGCGTCGGCGGGCTCGGGGGGCGGCGCGAGCGCGCCGGGCGTGCGGGAGAAGCGGGGCGCCGGCGCGGGTTGGACGACGCCGCCGGCGCCGGCCGCGAACGTGCCGCGGGCGAGGTTGTGGGGATGCTGGGGCGCCTCGTGCAGGCCGAGCACCGGCGTGGCGCAGGCCTCGGCGCCCTCGAGCCGCTCGGCCCACTCGGCGCGGGTCCGGGTGGCGAAGACCTCGGCGAGGCGGTGCTTGAGCTCCGGCCAGCGCTCGCGCTCCCACTGCGGGAACTCGGCCGGGTCCAGCTCGAGCCGCCGCAGCAGCTCGGCGTAGAACTGCGGCTCGAGCGCGCCGACGGCGACGTGACCGCCGTCCGCGGTGGCGTAGACCTCGTAGAAGTGCGCGCCGGAGTCGAGCCAGTTGGTCCCGGGCTCGTCGCTCCACAGCCCGGCGGCCCTCAGCCCGTGGAAGAGCGCGGTCAGCGCTGCCGTGCCGTCGACCATGGCCGCGTCGACCACCTGGCCGCGGCCCGACGTGCGGGCCTCCAGCAGCGCGGCGACCAAACCGAAGGCCAGCAGCATCCCGCCGCCGCCGAAGTCCGCGACCAGGTTCAGCGGCGCCAGCGGCCGCTCGCCGCGGCGCCGGAACGCCCCGAGCGCGCCGGCGATCGCCAGGTAGTTGATGTCGTGCCCGGCCACCCCCGCCATGGGCCCGTCCTGCCCGTAGCCGGTCATCCGGCCGTAGACCAGCCGCGGGTTGCGCGCCAGCAGCGCGTCCGGGCCGAGCCCCAGCCGCTCCATCACGCCCGGCCGGAAGCCCTCGATCAGCCCGTCGGCGGCGTCGACCAGCCGCAGCACGAGCGCGCGCCCCGCGTCCGACTTGAGGTCCACCCGGATCTCCGGGCGGCCGCGGTGCAGCGGATTGCCGGCGCCGAGCGCCAGCGCCGCCTCGCCCGGCCGCTCCACACGGATGAGATCGGCCCCCTGGTCGGCGAGCATCATCGCCGCGAACGGCCCGGGGCCGATGCTCGCGATCTCGACGACGCGCACGCCGCGCAGCGGCCCGGAGCGGTTCACCGGCATCGACCGTAATGATGCGGGAATCGTCCGCCGTGGGTGATGCGGGGTGACCGCTGCGGGCGTAGCGTCCGCTAACGCAATGTTGATCACACGAACCGCGGTGCTCGCGCTTGCGGTGCTGGTCGTCGCCCCCGTCCCGGCTCGCGCGCAGGCGCCGGTCGTCCGCCTCGCGGGCGCGTCGGACTGCCCGGTGAACCCGAACTGCATCCCCGGGTTCAAGCGCGTGTACGGCTTCGACCCGAGCGGGTCGTTCGTGAAGCTGGCGGTGGCGGACGGCGGCATCGAGGCGCTCGACGACGACCTGGCCGAGGTGGCCGTGGCGTTCTCGTCGAACCCCGAGCTGTCGCGCCCGGACATCCTCACGCTGCGCGACGACAGGCACATGATCACGCCGGACCACATCGTGCCGGTGGTCCGCACGAAGCTCCTGCGCCGCTATGGCGCCGGGCTGCGGCGCACGCTGAACGCCGCCTCGCGCGTGCTGGACACGCTGGCGCTGCGCGGGCTCAACCAGGAGGTGATAGACGGGCGGCTGCCCGAGGCGGTGGGCGGCGAGTTCGCCGACTCCAACGGGCTCGACCGCGGCGCGAGGCGCAAGCGCGGCCCGCGGATCGTCGTCGGCTACCAGGACTTCGCGGAGAACAAGACGCTCGCGTACCTGTACGCCGAGGCGCTGCGCGGCGCCGGCTACCGGGTGACCGTCCACAGCGTGCACGGGCTGCGGCCCGCGGCGGTGCGGGCGCTGCGGACCGGGCGGATCGGCATGTACCCCGGCTACTCGGGCTCGCTGCTGGCCTACCTGGGCGGGAAGTCGCTCGCGCGCGCGCTCGCCCGCATCCACGCCCAGCCGCTGGCGCGCTCGGCGGCGCAGGACCGCAACGGGTTCGCGATGAAGCGCGACGTGGCGGCCTCGCTCGGGATCGCGAAGCTGTCCGACCTGGGCCGCTACTGGCCGGCGCGCGGCGGCAAGGCGCTCGGCCGGTTCGACGCCGACCCGCTGCAGGGCGAGCAGTGGGCGTTCTCGCCCAAGAGCGTGCTCGACCTGCCGAGCGCCTGGCAGCTCTCGCAGGGCGCCGGCGTGACCGTGGCGGTGGTGGACACCGGCGCCAAGCTCGACCACCCGGACCTCGCCCCGAACATCTGGACCAACTTCGCCGAGATCCCCGGCAACGGCGTCGACGACGACCACAACGGCTACGTCGACGACGTCCACGGCGTCGACCTGACGACCACGAGCGCGCGCCAGGACCTTTCCGACGGCCACGGGCACGGCACGCACGTCGCCGGGATCATCGCCGCCGCCCGCAACGGCCGCGGGGTGGTCGGCGTCGCGCCGAAGGCCAGGCTGATGATCGTCAAGGTCATGAACGCCAAGGGCGAGGGCACGACCGGCGCCGTGGCCGAGGGCATCCGCTACGCCGCGGCCAACGGCGCGCGGGTGATCAACGTGAGCATCCAGGGCAACGACCCCGACCCGCGGATGAACGACGCGATCGCCGCCGCGGCCGCGGCCAACGCGCTGGTGGTCGTGGCGGCGGGCAACAGCTCGCGCGACATCGACTCGCAGCCCTCCTATCCGGCCGCTATCCCGGCGCCGAACCTGGTCGCCGTGGCCGCGACCTCGCCGGACACGGGCAAGGCGCTCAACAGCGCGTCGAACTTCGGCCGGCTCGACGTCCAGCTCGCCGCCCCGGGGGAGAACATCCTGTCGACGGCGAACACCGGCGGCTACGTATATCTGACCGGCACCTCGATGGCCGCGCCGATGGTGTCCGGCGTCGCCGCGCTGGTGGCGGCCCTGAACCCGAACCTCAGCGCCCAGGACCTGCGCGCCGTGCTGCTGCAGAACGCCACCCGCTCGCGGCTGCCGATCAGCGCGGGCTACGTCGACGCGCTCGGCTCCGTGCGCGCGGCCGCCACGGCGGTCGGCTACGACACGACGCAGGCGCCGCGGCTGCGCGTCCTCGCGGCCACGGCGAAGCGCGGCCGCATCGAGGTGCGCGCCGCCGTCTCGGGCTCCACGCGGGCGATCCGGCGCTATCGCGTCACGCTCGACGGGCGCCGGGTGGCCCAGCTGGCGGCCCGCCCGTCCCCGTTCAGCGTCACGCTGCGCCACCGCGCGCGCCGCGTCGGCATCCAGGCGCTCGGCAACGGCGGCCGGCCGCTGGCGGCGGCCAGCCGGAACGTGACCGGGCTGCGATCCGGCAAGCGCGGCGTGAACAGCGGGCACGGGGTCGGGACATGATCCGCGCGGCGCTGATCGCCGCGCTCGTCCTGCTCGTGCTCGCCCCCCGCGCGCAGGCCGCCCCGACCATCACCATGAGCGGGTCGCCGGTCGCGGAGGCGGTGGTCGCCGACCTCGCGTACTTCTACGGCCATGCGGTGCGCCGGCCGCCGCGGTTCTCGCTCACCGGCGGCGACACCAACACCGGGATCTCCGACGCGGTGCGCGGAATCGTCACCGCCGGGCTGGTCAGCCGCAATCTCGGGCCGGGCGATCCGCCGGGGCTGGTGCTGAGCCCGCTCGCGCTGAGCGGCATCTGCCTGTTCACCAACAAGGCGAACCCCGTGCCCAACCTGACCCGGGCGGAGATCCAGGACATCCTCGCCGGCCGCATCACGAGCTGGGCCCAGATCCCCGGCTCGACGCGCACGGACGCCATCGTCTCGGCCACGCTCAGCCCTGCGGTCGGGGGCCGCCGGGTGTTCGAGTCGGTGTTCGTCGACGACACGACGCCCGAGCTGTACCACCCGCGCACGTTCGCCACCGACGATCAGCTGCGCAGGTTCGTCGAGCAGACGCCGGCCGCGTGGGGCTTCGCCGACCTCGCGCTGACCAGGCCGGTGCATCGGGTGGACTACGAGGGCGTGGCGTGCAACCGGACCACCGTCCGGCTCGGCACCTATCCCGCGCAGCGCCCGCTCGGCGTCGTCACCCGCGGCCGCCCGCGCGGCGCGCTCGCCCGCTTCCTGCGCTGGGCGGCCCACAGCCGCAGCGCGCGGCGCGTGATCTCCAGCCGCTACGTGTACCGCGC
>JAICUS010000625.1 GCA_025935735.1 Solirubrobacteraceae bacterium
GAGGCGGGCGAGATCAGCACCGCGGTCAGCCCCGTGGGCACGACGTGCTCGCCGAAGGTGATCAGCAGGAACGGCACGGCCACCGCGGTGACGCCGAGGATGAGCGCCCACTTCGGCCGCGCGCGCAGGTCGCGCAGCGCCGGTCCGGCCGCGCCCAGGGCGGCGAGGACAAGCGAGGCCAGCAGGCAGCGCGCCGACACGATCGCCGCGGCCGAGAACCCGTCCAGCGCGTACTTGATCAGCAGATATGAGCCGCCCCAGATGGCGGCGAGGGCGGCGAGCAGGCTCATGTGGCGCGCGGACATGAACCGCCAGTGTCCCATCGTCCGGCCGTAAGCGCCAATGAAGATCCCTCGCGGGACCTATCAGTCCTGCTAATCGGGCGCGGAGGACGGCGCGGGCTTGGACGCCGGGGCGGAGTCGGACTTCTTCTCCGCCTGCTTGGCGTCCTGCTTGGCGGCGCCCTCCTTGGCCGACGCCTCCGTCTCGCGCTTGCGCCGGGCCGTGCCGTAGTCGGTGTTGTAGAAGCCCGAGCCCTTGAAGTGCACGGCCACCGGGTGGAAGACCCGCTGCACCGGAGCGCCGCACTCCTCGCACTGCGTGACCGGGTCGTCGGTGATCTTCTGCATCACCTCGAACAGGTGACCGTTCTCGCACCGGTACTCATAGATGGGCATGGCGGCGGCCGAGTTTAGCCGCCTAGACTCCCGGCCCATGCCCGCAGCCACGATGGACGAGGTCGTCTCCCTGTGCAAGCGGCGGGGGTTGATCTTCCCCGCCTCGGAGATCTACGGCGGCATCGCCAACACCTACGACTACGGGCACTACGGGGTTCTGCTCAAGCGCAACGTCACCGACGCGTGGTGGCGGGCGATGGTGCAGGAGCGCGACGACATCGTCGGCCTGGACTCCGCGATCATCCAGCACCCGCGCACCTGGGAGGCGTCCGGGCACCTGTCCGGGTTCACCGACCCG
The DNA here is from genome assembly GCA_025935735.1 of Solirubrobacteraceae bacterium. Next base: position 976 of record JAICUS010000625.1, read on the forward strand.
CTGGTCGACTGCCGCACGTGCAAGCAGCGCTTCCGGGCCGACCACCTGGGCGAGCTGCCGTGCGGCCGCAAGCCGTCCGTGCACCCGGGCGAGGACAAGCAGTGCGACCTCACCGAGGCGCGCGACTTCAACCTGATGTTCGAGACGACGATCGGCCCGGTGCGGGAGGCCGGCGCGACCGTCTACCTGCGCCCGGAGACCGCGCAGGGCATCTTCCTGGACTTCAAGACCACGCTGCAGTACGCGCGCCGGCGGCCGCCGTTCGGCATCGCGCAGATCGGCAAGTCGTTCCGCAACGAGATCACCCCCGGCAACTTCATCTTCCGCACGCTCGAGTTCGAGCAGATGGAGATGGAGTTCTTCGTCCCGCCGGATGACGCCCAGCACTGGTACGAGTACTGGTGCCGGGAGCGCCTGAACTGGTACGTGCGGCTGGGCATCGACCGCGACCGCCTGCGCCTGCGCCCGCACGACGCCGAGGAGCTCTCGCACTACTCGTCGGGCACCAGCGACGTCGAGTACCTGTATCCGATCGGCTGGTCGGAGCTCGAGGGCGTCGCCAACCGCGGCGACTTCGACCTCACCCAGCACGCGCAGTTCTCCGGCGAGAAGCTCGAGTGGAAGGACCCGCAGACCGGCGAGGCCTACATCCCGCACGTCATCGAGCCCGCCGCGGGCGTCGGCCGGGCCGTGCTCGCGCTGCTCTGCGACGCGTATGACACCGACGAGATCGGCGGCGAGAAGCGCACGGTGCTGCGGCTGCACCCGGCGATGGCGCCGGTCAAGGTCGCGGTGCTGCCGCTGCTGCGCAAGGACGGGCACCCGGAGGCGGCGCGCGAGGTCTACGAGGCGCTGCGCATGCGGCTGAGCGCCGAGTACGACGAGGGCGGGGCGATCGGCCGCCGCTACCGGCGCCAGGACGAGATCGGCACGCCCTACGCGGTGACGATCGACCACCAGACGCTCGAGGACCGCACGGTCACGCTGCGCGACCGCGACACGCTCGAGCAGGAGCGCCTGCCGATCGACGGGCTGGCGGACGAGCTCGAGCGGCGTGTGGCGAACCATGCCCGGCGAGATACATGACAGCATTGTCATGTGACATGCCTGTCATGTATCTCCAGCGGCAGCGCGAACGCGTGCTCGGCCCCGACCACCCGACACGCTCAACAGCCGCCACGGCCTCGCCTACCAAACCGGCGAGGTCGGTGACGACGCCACCGCCCGCGACCTCTTCGCGGCGCTGACCGTGGATCAGAATCGTGTGCTCGGTCGCGATCACGATCTATCCTCGCCACTGCGGCGATGTCTCTGATGTACGTCGCGCCACGCGGTCGGCTGCGCGAGACGGCGCTCGCGTTGCTCGACCGAGACATTCCGGACGCAGTGAGGGAGACGGTTCTCGCAACGCTCGGCCGGGCGTACGCAGGCGCGACCGGCGATACGCTCGTCCCCGCCGACCTGGGAAGCCATCGCACATCTGATGAGCGGTCGGGCTCGCGCCCCGGTTTCGCTGGTGACGTCCGCTCCGTCGTCGGCCGACCTGATGGGCGTGTTCGTCAGCGCGGTGAGCGATGACCCCGTGAAGCTCGCCGTGCTCGGCACGACGATTCTCGCGGCTCTCAGGGCGCGAGACTGGGAGCGCTCAGAGGTCCTGGCGTGGCTGCGGTCTTGGTCGCATGCGCTCGCCGAAGTCGAGGCGGCCGAGGTACCCCACCACATCTTGGACGCGTTGATCGCGGAGATCGGGGGAGACGCGACCGCCCGGCCATCGCTGCCGCCTGAGCTCCGGGAGATCGTCCCGACGATCTCGATGGTGTGACGAACCGCACGTAATCCCGCGCCCGGCGCAGGAGAATGGGCGGCATGCCCGCCGCCGGAGCGCAGGTTTCCTACGACGACCTCTACGTGCGCTGGGAGCGCGGCACCTGGCGCGCCAGCGAGCTGGACTTCACCGCGGACCGGCGCCAGTGGCACGAGGTCTTCTCCGACCACGAGCGCCGGGCCGCGCTGTGGAACTACGCGATGTTCTTCCACGGCGAGGACGCGGTGGCCGACGACCTCGCGCCGTTCATCGCCGCGGCGCCGCGCGAGGAGCAGCGCTACTTCCTGGCCACCCAGCAGGCCGACGAGGCGCGCCACGCCGTGTTCTTCAAGCGCTTCATGCACGAGGTGGCCGGGCTGGGCGACGGCACGGTGGCCGGCGGCCTCGCCGCGGTCGAGCCCGAGCTGACCTGGGGCTTCCGCAAGACGTTCGCGCTGCTGGACCGCGTGACCGGCGAGCTGCGCGCGGACCGCTCCCGGACGGCGCTGGCCCGCGCGGTGACGATGTAC
>JAICUS010000760.1 GCA_025935735.1 Solirubrobacteraceae bacterium
GGCCAGCGCCTCGAGGCTGGTGTCGCGCCGCGGCGCCTCGTCGATCTCGACAACGGTCTCGCCCTTCCGGCCCTTGATCGTCACGGGGACGATCTCCTCGGGCAGCCGGCCCTCGTCGGTGGCGGCGACGGCCCGCTCGTGGCTGCGCAGCGCCCACCTGTCGAGGTCCGCCCGGGTCATCTCGAGCTCGTCGCCGACCTCGGTGGCCTCCTCGAACATCTGCTTGCCGGAGAACGGGTTGCGCAGCCCGTCCTGGATCATCGCGTCGAGCGCCTTGACGTCGCCCATGCGGAAGCCCGAGCGCGCGCCGGGGAGCAGGTAGGGCGCGTTGGACATCGACTCCATGCCGCCGGCCACCGCCACGTCGAGGTCGCCGGCCCGCACGGACGCGTCGACCATCCCGGCCGCGCGGATGCCCGACGCGCAGACCTTGTTGATCGTCTCGGAGCTGACCTCGAGCGGGATCCCGGCGGCGATCTGCGCCTGGCGCGACGGGATCTGCCCCTGCCCGGCCTGCAGCACCGTGCCCATCACCACGTGCTCGACCTGCTCCGGCGCCACATCCGCGCGCTCGAGCGCCTCGCGGATGGCGATGGCGCCGAGCTCGGTGGCCGGCAGCGACGACAGGCCGCCGCCCAGCCTGCCGATGGGCGTGCGGGCGGAGCTCAGGATCACGGTGCGGGGCATTCCAGAGACGATAGACGGGGAAGTTGCCCCTGCGGGCATCCCGCCGCAATCAGACGGGGACATCCATGCCCCCGATATCGTCGCGGCCATGCACGTGAGCGCCACCACTCAGGCTCCGCCCAGCACGGATGCCGACACCGTCGCCGTCGGGGTCTTCGAGGACGAGGGGGTGGCGCACGATCACGGCGGCGTCCTGCAGGCGCTGATCGACTCCGGCGAGGCGAAGCAGGCGCTGCGCAAGCTCGCGGTCACCCGCGCCGACGGCAAGCGCTACGTGCTGGCCGGCCTGGGCAAGCGCGACGCGTTCGACCCCGAGCGCGCACGGCTCGCCGCCGCCGCGGTCGCCGGCCGGGCGCGCGAGCTGGGCACCCGGGCGCTGTGCTGGGAGGTCCCGCACCACGTCTCCGACGACGTGGCCGGCGCGCTCGTCGAGGGCACGCTGATGGCCGCCTACTCCTACCGCGCGTACAAGGCCCACCCGCCCGCCGACGACGACGCCGACCTCGAGGCGCTCGTGCTCTCCGCCCACCACGACGTGGGCGACGCCGCCGGGCGTGCGGCCACCGTCAGTCAGTTCGTCAACGCCGCGCGCGACCTGCAGAACGCGCCCGCCAACGAGCTCACGCCCTCCGTCCTGGCCGACCACGCGGCGGCGCTCGGCGGCGTGACCGTCGAGACGCTCGACCTCGCCGGCCTGCGCGACGCCGGGATGAACGCGTTCGCGGCGGTCGCCCAGGGCTCCTACCAGGAGCCGCGGCTGCTCACCATCCGCTACGACCCGCCGGAGGTGGCCGGCCCGCTGCTCGGCTTCGTCGGCAAGGCGGTGACGTTCGACTCCGGCGGCATCTCCATCAAGCCCGCGGCGAAGATGCACGAGATGAAGTTCGACATGTGCGGCGGCGCCGCGGTCGTCGAGGCCGTGGGGGCGATCGCCGCGCTCGGGCTGCCCGTGCGCGTGGTGGGCGTCGTGGGCGCCACGGAGAACCTGCCGTCGGGGCGCTCGATGAAGCCCGGCGACATCGTCCGCGCCCGCAACGGCACGACGATCGAGATCAACAACACCGACGCCGAGGGCCGGCTCGTGCTGGCCGACTGCCTCACGCACGCGCTCGACCAGGGCGCCGAGCGGCTCGTCGACCTGGCCACGCTCACCGGCGGCATCGTGGTCGCGCTGGGCGACGCCTACTCCGGCATGTTCGCCAACGACGATGCCTGGGCGGCGCAGATCGCCGCCGCCGGCGAGCTGACCGGCGAGCGCGTCTGGCGCATGCCGCTCGACCCCGAGTACGCCCGGATGATCGAGGGCCGCTACGCCGACATCGTCAACTCCACCGAGGCGCGCAAGGCCACCGCGATCACCGCCGCCGAGTTCCTGCACCGCTTCGCCGGCGACGAGGTGCCGTGGGCGCACCTGGACATCGCCGGCTCCGCCTACGACAGCGGCAAGCCCTACGCGGCCAAGGGCGGCGCCGGCTGGGGCGTGCGCCTCCTCGTCGAGCTCGCCCGGGCGAATGCGGGCTCGCCGGATCTGCACTGAGTGATTCGGGCGCCGTGCCGGGGCCGGCGAACGGCTGCTGGGTAGGGAAGCGAGAGCCCGAACCGCCGTGCGCGGATGATCGGTCCGCGTGGCGCCCGCGGCGGCGCGTGTCACTTTGGGCGGGCTCAGCTCGACAAACTTTACGCCCGATTCCCTGAGCAAAGCTGGTACCGGTCGAACGTGATCGATTCCTTCGGTTCCGTCCGAGACTCGCA
>JAICUS010000231.1 GCA_025935735.1 Solirubrobacteraceae bacterium
CGCGGCGTTGCGTCCGCCATGTGAGGTCGGAGGCGCGGCGCGCGGCGATCAGGACGGCCCGAACCGCCGTCCGACGCACAGGTGAGGAGGCTCTGCGGCGCTGAACGCGTCTCGGATCCCCGGCAGCGAGTGCTCGATCCGACCGACGGTCGCTCATCGCGCCCTGACGACCGTACGTCGTGCCGTTCGACCGCTCGGCGGATGCGGGGTTGAGCGGCGACGGCCGCGGCGTAGAGTCGGCCGCCTCCGGGCGCGGAACCGCGCGCCGTCACGAGAGGAGGGACGATGCCTTCGAGGGGTTCGCGGTCACGCATCGCGACGGTGTTGGGCTGCGCCGCCACGCTGGCCGCCGTGTCGCTGTTCGAACTCGCCGGCACGGCGGCGGCGGCCACGCCGGCGTGCGCGGACGGGACGGTCGTGCAGACCGACAAGGGCGCGGTGTGCGGGGTCACGGGAGAGGGCGTCACGTCCTGGCTCGGGGTCCCGTATGCCGCCCCGCCGGTCGGGCGGTTGCGCTTCGCGGCGCCGCGAGCGGCGGCGCCGTGGACGGACACGCTCGCGGCCACGCAGGCCGGCGCGCAGTGCCCGCAGCGCGGCGTCTTCGGCGGCGGCTCGACGAACGAGGACTGCCTGAACCTCAACGTCCAGGTGCCTCAGAATGCGCCGCCGGGGCCGCTCCCGGTGATGGTGGACATCCACGGCGGCGGGTTCTCCGTACTCGGCCCGGGCGACGACAGCCACCTGGCCACGGTCGGCCAGGTCGTCGTGGTCGGCATGAACTACCGCCTGGGCGTGTTCGGCTTCCTCGCTCACGCCGCGCTCGGTGCGGACTCCGGCGACTGGGGCCTGCAGGACCAGCAGGCCGCGCTGCGCTGGGTGCGCCGCAACATCGCCGCGTTCGGCGGCGATCCGCACAACGTAACGATCTTCGGCGCCTCGGCCGGCGGCTCCAGCGTGTGCGACCACCTGGTCTCGCCCGGCTCGGCCGGGCTCTTCCAGCGCGGCATCAGCCAGAGCGGCGAGTACAACTCGCTGCTCGGGGTCGACACCCAGTGGCAGCCGCAGGACTGCAAGACGCGGCTGTTGGACGAACGCCAAGCGCAGGCCGCCGGCGCCCGCTTCGCGGCGAGCGTCGGCTGCGGGGACGCTCGCAACGCAGCTGCCTGCCTGCGCGAGGTGCCGGTGCAGACGCTCCTGAACGCCGCGGGCAACGGCCTCGGGCCCAACAGCCCGACGATCGCCCCGACGGTCAACGGCACCACGCTGCCGATGTCGCCCGGCGAGGCGTTCGCGCGAGGCCGCTTCAATCGCGACGTCAGCCTGATGATCGGCGTCGCCCGCGACGAGACCCAGCTGCCGTCGGCGAACACGGCCGACGATTACACGCAGCTCGTGCGCCAGCAGTACGGCCGCTTCGCCACCGACGTGTTCGAGCGCTACCCGCTGGAGCGCTTTCCCTCGCCGTTCGTGGCCTACCGGACGATCATCGCCGACTCCGACGCCGACTGCCCGGCGATGCTCAATGATCAACGGCTCTCGCGCCACATCCCGGTGTTCGCCTACGAGTTCGACGACACCGACGCGCCGCCGGCGTTCTTCCTCGACCAGACCAAGCCCAACGGCGCTTACCACGTGGCCGAGACGATCGCGTTCCTCTCGGGCACACCGGGCCTGAGCCCCAACCAGGACATCCTGAACACGCAGATCCCCGCCCAGTGGGCCGGCTTCGCCCGCAGCGGCAACCCCACCGTGCCCGGCGCGCCGCTGTGGCTGCCTTACACCCACCATCACCCCGTCGTCATGTCGCTGCTGGCGGCCGGGGACAGCCAGCTCACCGACGACATCCCGATGCAGCACCAGTGCGACTTCTGGGATCGCCTGACGCCGTTCAACCGCTGAACCACCCCAGCCGCCGGCCCGGCGCCGCACGGCGCCGCGCCGGCGGCAGTCGATCAGACGAACGCGTTACGTCGCCGACCCCATCGAAGATCGCAGGAACTCGCGTACGACGGCACGGAAGCGCTCGGGCTCCTCGACCTCGGGCGCGTGGCCGGAGTGCTCGAATATCCGCAGCTCGGCGGCCGGGATCAGATCGGCGATCTGCCGTGCGACGGTGGGCGGTGCGAGCCAGTCGTGGCGGCCGGCTATGACGAGCGCCGGGCAGCGGACCTGTCCGAGCCGCGGCGTGATGTCGTAGTCGCCGAGGGCGAGTACCGCCGCGTTCTGGGTCTGGTAGCGGAAGGGCGTCGCGGCGACCGCGGCGTCGAGCGTCCCCGGGTCGAAGTCGTGCTCGTACAGCGGCAGCAGTCTCCTCCAGATCGCTGCGAGGTCCTCGTCGCTGCGCAGGCCGCCGCGCATGTAGCGATCCCAGGTCGCGGGTTCGATGCGGGTGCGCTCCGACGCCTGCGCCAGCCGATCCGCATGGCGACGGCTCCAACGGGGATCGTGTCGCGCAGGACGAGCGCCGCCGCGTGGTCGGGGTAGCGGACGGCGTAGGCCATTGCGACGCAGCCGCCGAACGACCCGCCGGCGAGGATCACCCGATCGCAGCCCAGCCAGCGGCGCAGCCCCTCCACGTCGTCGGTCCATTGCGCGGTGGTGAACGGTCGCCGGTCGCCGCTGGCGCCGCAGCCGCGCGCGTCGAACACGACGATGCGGAACTCGTCGGCGAGCGGACCGAAGCCGGCCTTCGTCTCGTGGTGGTCGGCCAGTCCGGGCGCGCCGTGGTGGGCGATGATGGTCGGGGCGTCATCGGGACCGAGGACCTCGACGTAGAGCTCGTTGCCGTTGATCGCCGCTCTCACGGCGCGGCCGCCAGCTCGTCGAGGATCGACGGGCCGAGCATGCGCCGCCCCTCTTGCGCGGCGTGCACCGCGTCGACCAGCACGCGCAGGCAGGGCACGGCCACTCCGGCGCGCGCGGCGCGCCGGAGTACGGGGCCGAGAACGTAGTCGACCTCCGTCGGGCGGTGGTGAATCGCCAGGTCGCGCCAGACGCCGGTGCGGGTCTGGCCGTTGCGGTGCCAGTAGGCGCGCTGCGCGCGCCAGGACTCCTCGGTGTCGCCGCCGTCCACGAACGCCTCGGCATCGAACCCGTCGACCACCTCGCAACGGACGTCCACGGCGCGAGCCACCCGGACGACCTCGGCGACGAGCCGGCCCAGGACGGCACGGCGCCCCGGGTCGGCGAGCAGCACCGGTACGTCCTCGTCGGCGACGGCGGTGGCGAAGTAGGCGGCGGAGATCGCGGCCTTGGTCCACAGGCCGCCGATCACGTTGTCGCTGACCGTGATGGGGTTGACCGGATCCAGCAGGGCACCCAGCTCGCGCACGCGGCGGGTGTCGCGGCCGTCCAGCTCGCCGAGCTCCAGCGTGCCCGGGCCGGCGTAGCGGATCACGCCGGGCGACTCGTAGAAGCCGCCGAAGGTGATCAGCGCGGTCACCGTCCGGGCGGCACCGACGGTGGCGGCGATCGTCTCCTCCTCGAGGCCGTTCTGCATCGACACCACGCAGCCGTCGTGTCGCAGCCGCGGGGCGATGGTGGCGAGCGCGTTGCGCGTGTGGCGGCCCTTGACGGCCAGCAGCACCAGGCGGAGCTCTTCCTCGAGCTCGACCGGCGTGAGGGCGCGCACCCGGACCGTCAGCTCCGTCGCACCGGTGATCGTGAGTCCGCGCTCGCGCACGGCGGTCACGTGCTCGGCGTTGGCGTCGACCAGCGTCACGTCGCGCCCGGCGCGTGCGAGGAACGCCCCGCACACCCCGCCGATCGCTCCGGCACCGACGATGTGCACCCTCATCGCAGGTCTCGGGTGAGTGGGACCTGCGCCCGGCCGGCGTGCGAGCCGCCGCTGACGTCGAGGACCGCGCCGGTGGTCCAGCTCGAGCGCGGGCCCAGCAGGAACAGACAGGCCTGCGCGATCTCCGCCGGGTCGCCGGTGCGGCGCAGCGGCGTCGCGTCGAGGGTCTTGGCGACGTAGTCGTGGAGTCCGGGCTCCCCGCGATCCAGCACGCGATCGAGCACCAGACCGGGCGCGACCGCGTTGACCCGGATGCCATGCGGCCCACCTTCGATCGCGCTCACGTGCGTGAGCATCTCGACCGCCGCCTTGGACGCGCAGTAGTGGCCGCCGCCGGCCCGGGCCGAGCGCGCCGCGCCCGATGACACGGTGACGATCGAGCCCGGCGTGCCGCGGGGGATCCAGCGCCGGAACGCCTCGCGCGTGATCAGCATCGCGCCGCGCACGTTGACCGCGAACACGCGGTCCCACTCCGCCACCGTCATCTCCACCAGCGGCCGGTTCGGGAAGATCCCGTGCGCATTCAGCACGCCGTCGAGCGGGCCGATGGTCTCCTCGGCCGCGTCGAACGCGCGTGCCACCGCGGCCTCGTCCGCCACGTCCGCGGTGATCCCGGCGCCGGCGACATCGACCTCCGCCACGGCCGCGCCGTCGGCGCGCAGCGCCGCGACAACGGCGCGGCCGATCCGGCCGGCGGCGCCGGCGACCAGCACGGCGCTCATGCCGAGACCGCTCGTTCCGCCCGCTCCAAGGCCGCCTCGACCAGGCCGACAGCCTCGCGCAACCCGACCTCCACGCGCGTGCGCTCGCGCACCAGCCGCGAGCGCAGGAAGTGGTACGCGGCGCCGTCGGGTGCGAGCGCGGCCAGCCGCGGGACGTCCGCGAGCGCCGGGAGGCCGCCGGCGAAGATCGCCGGGTCGTGGCCGAAGCGATCTCCCGCGCAGTAGTCGAGCGGGGTGAGCACGCGGGACAGCCGTCGCAGCTGCTCGTTCAGCCAGGCCGGCTCGCCGTCGAGCCGCGCCACCAGCGCGCCGAGCCGCTCGGCGCGCGCGATCGCCAGCGTCAGGTCGAGCGCGTCGCCGTGCAACTCGCGCAGCCGGGCGGCCATCGCCGCCGCCGTGGCGCCGAAATCGAACGGCAGCACGGCGTCGGTCAGCAGGCGCGAGACGACGTGGAGGTATATGCGGGTGTCGCGCGCCAGCAGCTCGATGTCGATCTTGTCGAGCGTGTCGGCGGGCGTGTGCCACCACCAGCCCGTCCCGTTGCCGCGCCGCGGCTCGCGGCCGAACACCGCCGCCTGCGCGCTCTCGCTTCCGCCGGCCGGCTGCTCCCCCATGTTGGCGAAGATCGCCGGCAGGCCGATCCCCCAGAACGACTGGTCGCCCGCGCGCTGCATGCGCCGGCCGGCGAAAGTCTGGCCGGCGTGCGTCGCCAGCGCCTCTTGGGCCAGCGCCCCCAGCTCGGCTGCCGCGGTGGTGTCGCTGACCACCGTGTTGCCCCGACCCCCGTCGAGTCCACGTTGACGTGGGCGACGGCGAACGCCTCGAGCTCCTCCCAGTGATGGTCGGCATACCAGGCCGAGCTCGAGTAGCGCCCCTGCGAATGGCCCGACCAGACGCGATCCGCAATCCGCGCCGCCACTCCTCGCGCCGCTCGGCGACGACGCGGGCAACCTCGAGCATCGTCGCGTTCGCTCCGCCGTTGTCCATCGCGCCGTGGTGCCACGTGTCGTGATGGCCGCTGAACAGCACGAACGGCTCGCCGTCGGCCGCGATCTGCGCGATCAGGATGGGCGTCTCCCGCCAGCCGGTGTCGACGTCGGCGTACACAGTCACGCGCGGCGCCTGGCCGGCGCGGCAGCGGGCGCGCAACGGAGCGCCGTCGGCCGAGGTGATGGAGACGATCGGCACGGCCGGCAGCAGCGAGGCGCGACGGTCGTCGGGGCTGCCCCACACCGGCGAGACGCACATGTCGTGCAGGTGCTCGTGCGGGCTCACGTGCAGCTGGGCCAGCACCCCGTGACGGCCCGCCTCGAGCGCCTGCTCGGCGCCGGCCACGCCGTCGATCAGCACGACGCGCCCGGAGACGTCCACACGCTCGTAGTCGCCGGCCGTGCCCTGGCCCACGTAGACGAGCTCGCCGGTCACGGTGCCCGACGCCGAGAACGAATGCGCGAGCGCGCGCAGCGAGCGGCCGCCGGCCTCCACCCCGGCCCCCACGGGCAGGCTGATGTAAGCCGGGTGGACTACGAGCTCGGTGGCGTAGCCGTAGCCGTCGAGCACCGAGCGCACGTACTCCAAGCCGGCGAGCTCGCCCTCGGTGCCCGCATGCTTGGTCCAGCGCGCCAGCGCCTCGACATGCGCCGTCAGGCGCTCGCTCGACACGTCACTCATCGGCGGCCTCCTCGCTCGGCGCGACCAGTACGTTGACGATGTCGCCGCGGCGCAGCAGGACGCCCGTGAGGGCGACCAGCACGATGCCGGCGGCGATGGTCAGGCTGGAGAGCGCCGCGATGGTCGGGTCTTGGTACTGCAGTGCGTAATTGAACATCGCCACCGGCAAGGTGCTGCGCCCAGGGCGGGTGAGGAACACGGTCGACTCCAGCTGGTCGGCGGAGACGATGAGCGCGAACAGCGCGGCCACGACCATCGGCGTGCGGATCTGCGGCAACACGACCAGGCGAAAGGTGCGCAGCCGGCCCGCGCCCAGGTCCCGCGCCGCCTCCTCCAGGCTGCGATCGACGCCGACCAGCGCGGCGGCCAGGAGCGCGACGACGAACGGCAGGCTGATGAATTCGGTAGTTGCGTTTGTTTCGGATGACTGCTACCGTGGTCATCCACCCGGACAGAACTCGGTGAGGACGATGACGACCGCCACGCCCCAGCTCCCAGACAACCTGCTGCGCGCCCGACCCGAGGAGGGCGATGCTCTCGAGGCGCTGCGCCGGCAGATCGACGACATCTTCCACGCACACCGGACCGCACGCTTGGTCGGCCCCGACGGCGAGACGATGGAGATCCCTGCCTCGGCGTTCCACGCGCTCAAGCTCGTCGTGCAGGGCATGGCCCGCGGGCAGACGATGACCCTCGTGCCGCATGGCAAGGAGCTGACCACCCAGGAGGCCGCCGACCTGCTGCACGTCTCGCGGCCGCACCTGGTCAAGCTGCTCGACGAGGGGATCATCGACCATTACAAGGTCGGCAGCCACCGGCGCGTGCGCATCGAGGACGTCCTCGCCTACCGCGAGGCCCGCGCGAGCCGCCGCCGCGAGCAGCTCGACGAGCTCACCCGCCTCTCCGAAGGGCTCGCAGGCGGCTACCGCTAGCTGGAGGCTCGCAGCCGCATCGCGCGCTGCGGGCCTGCGAGGCTCTCAGGGCCATGCCGTTCGCCGCTGTCCTGGACGCCAGCGTCCTGTATCCCCTGCCGCTGCGCGACACGCTGCTGCGCATCGCCGAGACCGAACTCTACGACGTCTACTGGAGCGAGCGCATCCTCGACGAGGTGGTGCGCAACCTCGTCGCCGCCGGCCGCGCCACCGACGAGCAGGCACGGCGCCTCACCGCAGCGATGGCCGCCGCGTTCGACGGCGCCTCTGTCCCACGGGACGCGGTCGACCGGATTGAGCCCATCATGACCAACGACGAGAAGGACCGCCACGTCCTCGCCGCCGCCGTCGTCAGCGACGCCAAGGCCGTCGTGACCCTCAACCTCAAGGACTTCCCACTCGAGGCCTGCGAGCCGCTCGCGATCGAGCCGCTGCACCCCGACGTCTTCCTACTCGACCTCTACTCCCTGGACCCCGACGAGGTCCACGAGGCCGTCGAGCGCCAAGCCGCCGTGCTGCGCCGCCCGCCGATGCGCCTTGACGAGCTGCTCGAGCGCCTCGCGGTCACGGTGCCCGGGTTCGCCGCCCGCCTGCGCGAGCACGCGTCGACGTCCTGAAGCCATCCCGGGAAATCGCGCGACGCGGCCACTGGACCGAGATCACCGGGAGGGCAAGGCGGCACGCTGCACCGCGGGCGTCTGCCCGCCCGCCGCCGGTCTGGCCGACTGGCGACGGTCGGCTCCCCGACCGCCGGTCGGCTCCTGGTCATCGGCTCGACCGCGCAGCGCGTCGGCGATGCCCGTCTCGCAGATGAGTACCGCTCCGCGCGCCGTGGCCCCCGCGAATCGCCGCCGCGGCGCACCGTCCAGTGCCCGCGTTCGGCCCGATCCTTGACCCGGCGCGGTCACCGTTCCGTCCCGGGCCCGCCTACGACTTCGGGCCCAGGCGCCGCGTCTGTTCGTTCATCACCGCGTCGCGCATGCGCTCGGCGATGCCGTCGCGGTCAAGCCACACGGTCCGGTTGTCGTCGTCCTTGGCCTCGTCCCACGGGCGCGGGCGGCCCATCGCCGCCGCCCGCTGCTTGAGCGAGTTGGTGAGGTTGGCCGGGATGTTCTTCGGGGTGTCGGTGCCGATCGCCTGGGCCAGCTCCAGTGAGCCGACGCGACCGTGGTGCTCCAGCACGCCGAAGAAGGTGCCGGCCTTGTTCAGCACGCCCTGCCCGAGCTCGCGCACGTACTCCGCGCAGACGGTGTCGTCGTAGTCGGTGGCGTCCAACCGCTTGAGCTCTTCGGCGAGATATGGCGCCAACCACTTGGCCAGCGCCGGTCCGACGTCGTCCTGCACGGGCATGAGGCGACCCCTCCGTGTGTTTGGGTGTGCAACACACGTTGACACACCTCGTTCGTGGCGTTGGTTGTGGTCGAGTAGCTGGTCCTGTAGATCCCTCACTACGCCACGCCTCCGCGCACGAGGCGCACGTCGCGCCGGCCCGCGCGCACCAATATCGATACGCGTTGACCCGTCGCGCAGGGATGCTCCGGCAAAGCCCAGCGGGTCCCGTGATCGCGTCCCCCTCATCGTTCGCGTAGTCGGCC
>JAICUS010000045.1 GCA_025935735.1 Solirubrobacteraceae bacterium
ATCTTCATCGAGCCCGGCATGGGCCTGCGCAACAACAACCCGAAGGGCACGGCGGTCGACGACCAGCCCGAGGGCACCTACTGGGTGATCAACGGCCGCCACTACAACGCGGGCTGCTGCTTCGACTACGGCAACGCCGAGATCGACAGCCGCGACGACGGCGACGGCACGATGGAGACCACCTACTTCGGCAACGCCACCGCGTGGTACCACGGCCCGCCGCCCGGCCCGTGGGTCATGACCGACCAGGAGAACAACCTCGTCGGCTGCGTGAACCCGGGCAGCACGTCGAAGCTGTGCCCGGACCTGCCGAGCATCGACTGGCGGTTCACGACCGGGGTGGCCAAGGGGGAGCCGCACCACTGGGCCTCGCTGGGCGGGAACGCGCAGTCGGGCCCGCTGCAGACGATGTTCGACGGCCCGCGCGTCGGCCCGACCTATGACCCGATGCGCAAGCAGGGCGCGATCCTGCTGGGCAACGGCGGCGACAACAGCAACGCCTCGCAGGGCACCTTCTACGAGGGCGTGATGACGTCCGGCTTCCCGGCGGACTCCGTCGACCAGGCCGTGCAGGCCAACATCGCCGCCGCCAAGTACGCCGAGAACCCGGTGAGCGTGGCGCCGCCGCCGGCCCCGCCGCAGCCGGTCACGGTCGGCCGGGTGCCGGGCAAGCTCGGCAGCGCGCTCTCGCTGGACCGCACGAGCAACCAGTACGTGAACCTGCCCACCGGGATCGTCAGCAGCCTGCACGACTTCACGATCTCGACCTGGGTGAACCCGGGCGACCTCAACAATTGGTCGCGGGTCTTCGACTTCGGCTCGGGCACGGGCATCTACATGTTCCTGACCGTGAGCGCCGGCGGCACCAACCGGCCGCGCTTCGCGCTCACCGTCAACAGCAACGGCGCCGAGCAGGCGCTCAACGCGCCGGACCCGCTGCCGATCGGGCAGTGGACGAACATCGCCATCACGCTGTCGGGCACGACGGGGCGCATGTACGTCAATGGCGTCCAGGTCGACGTCAATCCGAACATGACGCTCAACCCCTCGAGCCTGGGCGACACGTCGCAGAACTACATCGGCAAGTCGCAGTGGCCGGATCCGCTCCTCAACGGGTCGGTCGACGACTTCCAGATCTATAGCCGCGCCCTCGGCGACAGCGAGATCGCGGCGCTGCAATCCGCGCCGGGCGCCGGCGACGTCGCCGGCTACAAGTTCGACGAGGCGGGCGGCACGACCGTGGTCGACTCGTCGGGCAACCACCGCGACGGGACCGTCGTCACGCCCAACCTCACGCCGGCCGGCCCGCCCGGCCTGCAGACGTTCGCGCCGGGGTCCAGCCAGGACACGATCGTGACGTTCACGAACACCTCCGGCGCGCCGGCGACCGACGTCAAGCTCGGCCTGTCGCTGCCGCCCGGGTGGAGCGCGGCGGTCGACAACGGCTCGGCCACGGTCGCGGGCCCGGTCGCGCCGGGCGACAGCGTGAGCGCGACGTTCAAGGTGACCTCGGGGCCGGCCGCGTTCAACGGCGACCTCGTGGGCACCGCGGCGTGGACCGGCCAGGGCGGCGCGGCGCAGTCGGCGTCGATCGCCGAGCGCGTGCGCAACACCAGCCCGGTCAAGATCAACGAGTACCGGATCGGCACCGCGTCGGACTCGACCGACACGTTCATCGAGCTCTACAACGCCGGCGCGAGCCCGGTCGACCTCTCGGGCTGGACGCTGACCGAGCACCCGACCCAGCAGGCGATCTTCTCGACGGTGAAGGTGCCGGCCGGGGTGAGGCTCGGCGGCCACGGGTTCTACCTGCTCGGCCTGTCCAACTCCGGGCTGGCGGCTCCCGCGAGCGCGGGCGACAGCACGATCAACGTGCGCAGCACGACCGGCATGACCGCCGGCGACACGGTCGACGTCGACACCGGCTCAGATCAGGAGACGCGCAAGATCGTCAGCGTCGGCACGGCGGCGTCCGGCAACACGACGCTGTGGCAGCCGCTGCCCGAGGGGCCGCTCACCGTCCCGGCGGGCTCGACGAGCGTGCCGGTGACGAGCACGAACGGCTTCGTGGCCGGCCAGAAGGTCCAGCTCGGCTCCGGCCCGGACCTCGAGGTGGCCACCGTGACCTCGGTCGGCAAGCCGGGCACGCAGGCCCGCCTGTCGGCGCCGGCGCCCGCGGGCGCCACCAACATCAAGGTGACGTCGACCACGAACATCTCGGCCGGCGACCGGATCCGGCTGGACATCGCCAGCGCGGGCCACGGGATCGAGTGGGTGACGGTCGCCGCGGTCGGCACGTCCGG
This sequence comes from Solirubrobacteraceae bacterium, assembly GCA_025935735.1. The sequence goes on from JAICUS010000045.1 coordinate 2,304, forward strand.
CGCGAGCGGGACGGGGCTCGACCTGACCGCCCCGCTGCAGTTCGACCACGCGAGCAACCTGCCGTTCAATGACGCGGGGACCGGGATCGGGATCACGCCGGCGACCGCGTTCGCCCACACCAGCAACGAGCCGGTGCAGGCGCTGGGCACGGGCATCGCGCTCGACGCCCCGCTGACCCGCAGCCATGCGGTCAACGCGGTCGTGCGCGACGCCGCGGTCACCAGCGCGGGCTACCAGGGCGCGCACGCGCCCAACCAGTGGTTCGGCGGCCCCGCCCTGTCCAACAGCGCCGGCAACATGGTGCTGCGCGACGCCGGCGGCAACGTCGCCGACAGCCTCAACTACGGCCTCCTCGTCGACCCGTGGGCCGCCGAGGGCTACCAGGCCGCCTCCGGGTCCGGGCAGGAGGGCTGCGTCGCCGGCGTGCCCGCCCGCTCGGGCGAGCTCGGGCGCAGCATGGCCCGCTTCCCGGACGGTGCGGACAACGACAGCAACTGCACCGACTTCCGCGCGGCGAACGGCAACTTCAGCAACCCCACGCCGGGCACCGCGAACTTCGCCACGACGGTCGAGGTGCCGGTGACCGGGACGGTCGGCGGCACGGTGCCGGCGACGCTGGCCCTCACGCTCGGCGCCATCCCGTCGTTCGGGGCGTTCACCCCGGGCGTGACCAAGGACTACACGGCGTCGACCACCGCCGCGATCACCTCCACCGCGGGTGACGCGGAGCTGTCGGTGAGCGACCCGTCCTCGACGGCCCCGGGCCACCTGGTCAACGGCGCCTACGCGCTGCCGTCGGCGCTGCAGGCCATGGCCACCAGCCCGAACGCCGCCGGCGGGACGCTCGGCACGATCAGCGGCTCGCCGCTGACCCTGTTGACCTACTCCGGCCCGGTGAGCAACGACCAGGCGGCGGTGACGCTGCAGCAGCACATCGGGTCCACCGACCCGCTGCGCACGGGGAGCTACTCGAAGACGCTGACGTTCACGCTCTCGACCACGAACCCATAGGGGTACCGCGCTGCGCGATGAGCCCACCGCGGGCTCATCGCGCACTGGTGCCGGGCCGCTCACGTGGCGACGAGGACGTACTCGACGGCGGCTCGGCGCACCGCCCGCCGATGCGTGCCGAAGCCATACGTGTGTGGGATCTCGATCCGGCGGACGCGGCGCTTGTGCCGGCGCAGCAGGTTCTCCAGGTCGTCGACCGTGAGCGCCGCGTTGGAGCCATACGAGAGCACGATCGCGCTGTGCTTGAAGTGCGCGAACGTCCGGTCGAGGGCGTCCGCCGCCGAGCGCTTGTGGGCAAACGGCGTGTGCCGCTTGCGCAGCTTGCGGGTGCGCGTCTCCCACATGATGTCCTGGTCGCGCCAGTAGGTGGCCAGGCCCTCGAGGAAGTGGTAGCGCTTGATGTAACAGGTGTCGTCGCGCGGCGGCGCGTACGGTGGATCGAGGTACGCGAGCGCGTATGGCGCGGGGTCGATCCCGAACACGTCGCCGCACGTCGCGCGTGACGGGGCGCCGGCGAACACCGCCGTGTTGAAGGCGGCCACCGCCTCGCCGAACAGCTCGTGCAGCGGCATCCGCAGCTGTCGCCGGCCGTCGTCGTAACGCGGCGTCGTCACCGTGAAGACGCCCCGCGGCTGCTTCCACGCCGCGGCGAGGCACATCGCGCTGATCGCGATCGCGCGCTTGCCGCCCGTGAGGGTGTCGACGTGCGACCACGCCGCGTCCAGGAACTCGTGGTCGGGCCGGGGGAAGTACAGACCGGCGAACGTCGTGGCGATGAAGTCCCGGCCGTCCCGGTTGCCGGAGGTGATGCGCGCGACGTCTCCCGGCGTCAACCGCTCCGCGTCGTTCTCGACCGTCGCCCGAGCCAGCTCTGTGGTGAATGCGAGGTGGTCGTTGGCCAGGACGGATCTGCCGGTCGCCTTGAGCGTGTAGGCGACGACGCCGCTACCGGAGAAGGCGTCGACCGCCGGCCCCGGCGGCAGCGAGGCGAACAGCTCGGCGAGCTGCGGGGCCAGACGGTGCTTGGACCCCATGAACCGCAGTCGCGGGTAGCTCGCGAGCGCGGACGGCACGGTCATCCGGCCTCACGCTACGCGACCGCTCCCGCCGGCGGGGCGCACGAGCCCGGTCTCGTAGGCGAGTACGACCGCCTGGGTGCGGTCGCGCAGCCCGAGCTTGGAGAGGATGCGGGCGACGTGGGTCTTGATCGTGGCGTCGCTGACGATGAGCTCGGCGGCGATCTCGGCGTTCGAGAGGCCGCGGGCGAGCTGGACGAGCACCTCGCGCTCGCGCGGGGAGAGCTCGTCGAGGCCGGCGTGCGGGAGGCCGGGCCGGTGGACGACGAACTGCTCGATCAGCCGGCGGGTGAGCGCCGGGTCGAGCAGCGAGCCGCCCTCGGCGACGACGCGGATGCTCGACACGAGGTGGTCCTCGGGCACGTCCTTGAGCAGGAAGCCGCCGGCCCCGGCGCGCAGCGCGTCGTAGACGTACTCGTCGGCGTCGAAGGTGGTGAGGACGAGCACGCGCGGGCGCGGCGGCGGGCCGGAGACGATCCGCGCGGTGGCCTCGATCCCGTTCAGCCGCGGCATGCGCACGTCCATCAGCACGACGTCGGGGCGCAGCCGGGCGGCCAGCTCCACCGCCTCCTGCCCGTCGCCCGCCTCGCCGACCACGTCGATGTCGGGCTCCGCGCGCAGGATCATCCGCAGCCCGTGGCGTACGAGCCGCTGGTCGTCGGCCAGCAGCACGCGGACGGTCATGCGGCTTCCAGCGGCAGCCGCGCGCGGACGGCGAAGCCGCCCTCGGGCCGCGTGCCGCCCTCCACCTGGCCGCCGAAGAGCTGCGCCCGCTCGCGCATGCCGACCAGGCCGTGCCCGCCGCCGTCGCCGTTGCCGGCGGCCGCGCCGCGTCCGGTGTCGGTGATCTCCAGCTCGAGCGCGCGGGCGCCGTAGCGCACGACCACGCGCGCGCGGGCCGGGCCGGCGTGCTTCAAGGCGTTCGTCAGCGCCTCCTGCACGATCCGGTAGGCGGAGAGGTCGACGCCCGGGGGCAGCGGCGCCGGCTCGCCGACGATGGCGAGCTCGACCGGCAGGCCGGCGCCGGACACCTGCTCGGCCAGCAGCTCCAGGTGGCGCAGGCTGGGCAGCGGCGCCATCGCGATCTCGGCGTCGGAGCGGCGCAGCATCCCGAGCAGGCGGCGCATCTCGCCGAGCGCCTGCTCGCCGGACTCGACGATCGCGTCGAGCGCGACGCGGGTCTCCGCCGGGTCGGTGTCGAGCAGCCGCCGGCCGCCCTTGGCCTGCAGCACGATCACGCTGATGGCGTGCGCGACGACGTCGTGCAGCTCGCGGGCGATCCGCGTGCGCTCCTCGGCCACGGCCTGGCGCGCCCGCTCCTCGCGCTCGGCCTCGGCGCGGCCGGCGCGCGCCTCGGCGTGGCCGGTCCGCGCGCGGTGGCGGGCGACGACGTACCCGGCCAGCCACGTGCCGCCGAAGATGCCGCCGAAGAAGGCGATCGAGCTCAGCAGGTCGCCGATGTCCGTCCCGGCGTCCTCATAGGCCCGCAGCAGCACGCCCGCCCCGGCGATCAGCACGCCGGCGAGCCGCGCCCGGCCCGTCGTGTAGGCGCCGGCGGCGTAGAGCGCCAACACCCCCGCCAGCACGTCCGTCAGCGAGTCGTGCGCCACCGGCGCCGGGTCGTAGACGAGGACCACCGCGGAGGTGGCGACCTGCACCGCCAGCACCGCGACCGGCGCCCGGCGCCGCCACAGCAGCGCGCCGCCGCGCACCAGCGCCACGGCCGCGGTCAGCCCGCGCGGACCCGGGTACGTGTGCACGACCCAGACCTCGAGCTGGCCGAGCACGACGAACGCGACGGCGAGCCACCGGTCCAGGCGGGGGAACCTGTGCATGGGGGGAACGTAGGGCACGCGCGGGCGGCGGTCCATCGGCCGTACGGGCGATCGGGCCGATCAGGATCGCCCGTACGGGCGACGAACGATCGCCCGCCGCGCCGACGACAGCCGCGCGGCCCGCTCATAGCTTGCCCGGCATGCACAAGACCACTCTCGCCCTCGCCACCTCCGCCGCGCTGATCGGCGGGGCCGGCCTCGCCGTCAGCGCCCACGGGCAGACCGCGCGCACGCTCACGTTCACCGCCTCGCAGCCCGGCCGGCACGACGCACGCCAGGTCGACGCCAACCCGCGCGGCCTGTCGCTCGGCGACGGCTACGTGGGCGCCCAGACGATCCGCGTCGCCGGCAAGGCCGTCGGGCGCGCGCTCATGGACTGCGTCGACCTCGACTACCGCTACCGCGGCCGCGCCTGCACGGTCACCCTGCTCACCCGCGACGGCCAGATCGTCGCCCAGGGCGGCGGCGAGGAGCGGCCCCTGCCCGGCCACGGCGGCGACGCCGGCACCGGCGACACGTTCGCCGTCACCGGCGGCACCGGCGCATACGCGGGCGCGACGGGCACGCTCAGCGCCCGCGAGTCCCGCCACGGCGAGACGATCACCGTCAGCCTCGCCGGCTGACGCCGCCTGCGGGCCATCACACCCGCCGCTCGAGCGCGACCGCCTCCGGTGCCACCCGGCGCGCGGCGATCACGATCCGGACCTCGGCGGTGTCCCCTACGGCGGCCCAGCCCGCGCGGTCCCGGACGGCGGCGAAGCGCACGGGGGCGCCGTCGACGGGCAGCTCGACGGCGAACGGCTCGGCCCGCCCGGCGCGGGCGGCGACGGCCCGGAAGTGGGCGGAGATCCGCAGCGCCCGGGCGGCGTGCGATCCGCGTCCCCAGTCCAGGGGGTCGGCATCCTCGATGACCGACCGCAGCGCCAAGAGGCGCTCCTCGTCCTTCTCGGTGAGGGCATGGCGAAGCGCCCGCGTGGTCACCTCGACCCCCTGGTGGCGCAGCGTCACCGAGTGCAGGCCCTCGCGGTCCCAGCCGTGGCCGGACTCCTCGGCCGCGGCGCCGGCCAGCGCGTAGATCGGGAACCCGGCGCCGGCGAGCGCCGGCGGCTCCGGCAGGTGCGGACGGAGCTTGCGTCGCTGCCTGGACGCGCGCCACCGGCGCCACGGCGCCCGCCCGCCGGAGGCGCCGGGGCCGTACCAGGAGCCCTCCCCCACCTCGTGTCCTCAGCGCGTGCACACGACCACCGCGCTCGGCTCCGTCGGACCGCCGAGCGGGCCTCCCGTCCCGCGCGACTCGTCGGTGTGGCCGGCCACCCCGCGCCGCCCCTCGACCACCGCGTCCGCCGCGCCCGGCGGGGGCAGCCCGCCGACCGCCCACCGGCCGCCGCCGATGCCCACCCGGCCGTGCCCGGAGTCGAGCAACGTCCCGCCGAGCGAGGCGACGTCCTCTGCCGGCCCCACGCCGAGCCAGACTTCATCGCCGGCGCGGTAGACCGCGGCCACCCCGCCGTCGTAGCGCAGCGACACGAGGATCATCGTGCGAACTGTATTGCTAGAGCGCTCGGCCGTCCTCGGCGGAGAAGTAGCGCAGGCCCGCCGGGACCAGGCCGAACTCGATCGAGTCGCCCGGGGCGGCGGCCGAGCGGCCCTCCTCGAAGACGACGACGCGGGAGCCGCCGGCGTCGACGCCGAGGAACGTCTCGCGGCCCAGGGCCTCGACAAATGCCACCTGGCCCGAGATGGGGCCGGCCAGATCGGGACGGCCGTTCCAGCGCCGGACGTGCTCCGGGCGGACGCCGACGGTGACCGGGCCGGACACGCCCTCCGGCGCCGGGAGCGCGAGGTCGAGACCCTCGGCGCGGAGACCGCCTCCGTTGGCGGTGGCGTCGAGGAACGACATCGCGGGCGAGCCGATGAAGCCCGCCACGAACCGGTTCGCCGGGCGCTCGTAGAGCTCCTCCGGCGTGCCGACCTGCTCGAGCAGGCCGTCGTTCATCACCGCGATCCGGTCGCCCATGGTCATCGCCTCGACCTGGTCGTGCGTGACGTAGACCGTGGTCGTGCGGACCTCCTGCTGGAGCCGGCGGATCTCGCCGCGCGTCTGGGTGCGCAGCTTGGCGTCCAGGTTCGACAGCGGCTCGTCCATCAGGAACACCTGCGGCTCGCGCACCAGCGCGCGACCGAGCGCCACGCGCTGCGCCTGGCCGCCGGACAGCTGGCCCGGGCGGCGGTCCAGCAGCCCGCCGATGTCCAGCAGCCCCGCCGCCTCGTCGACCCGCCGGCGGATCTCCTCCGCCGGCACCTTGCGCCGCCGCAGCCCGAACGCCAGGTTGTCGAACACGGTCATCTGCGGGTACAGCGCGTAGTCCTGGAAGACCATCGCGATGTCGCGCTCGCGCGGGGCGACGCGGTTCACGACTCGATCGCCGATCGAGATCTCGCCCGCCGACACCGCCTCCAGCCCCGCCAGCATCCGCAGCGCCGTGGTCTTGCCCGACCCGGACGGGCCGACGAGCACCATGAACTCGCCGTCGGCGATCTCCAGCGACAGCGAGCGCACCGCCTCCACCGCGCCGAAGCGCTTGGTCACCGACGCGAACGAGACCTCAGCCACTACCCCTTCACCGCCCCCGAGAGCATCCCGCGGATGAAGTGCCGCTGGAGGAACACGTACAACACGACGACGGGCAGCGCCACGATCACCGAGCCCGCGGACAGCAGCGTCAGGTTCGAGGTGTTGCGGCCCTGGAAGAACGACAGCCCGAGCGGCGCCGTGCGCAGGTTCTCCTGGGTGACCATGACCAGCGCCAGCAGGAACTCGTTCCACGTCCACATGAACAGCAGCACGGCCATCGTCAGCACCGCCGGCCGGGCCAGCGGCAGCAGCACGCGCCACAGCGTGAACCAGGTGGACGCCCCGTCGATCCGCGCGGCCTCCACCAGCGAGCGCGGCACGCCGCGGAAGAACGCCCGCATCCAGAACGTCCCGAACGCAACCGACAGCCCGATCTGCGGCAGGATGAGGCCCCAGTAGGTGTCGGTCAGCCCGAGGTCGCGGAAGTCGTAGTAGAGCGGCACGATCATCGCCTCCATCGGGACCATGAGCCCCAGCAGGAAGACGTAGAAGAGGATCGAGGCGCCGCGGAAGCGCATCAGGCCGAACGCGTAGCCGGACAGGATCGACAGGAAGCCGGCGACGACGACCACGGACACCGTGACGATCGCGCTCGACTTCAGGTACTGGCCGAAGTGCCCGTCGGCCCAGGCGTGGCCGAAGTTGCCGAAGTGCAGCCCGTCGAAGGACCCGAACGTGTCCAGGTGCGCCGGGTTCTGCAGCGACGTCAGCACGATCCCGGCGATCGGCAGCAGCGCGATCAGCGAGAACACGCCGAGGATCACGTAGCCGAAGGACTGCTCGCGCCGCGAGCTCACAGCGCACCCCGCTCGGCGACCTTGTTGATGCCCAGCGTGATCACGAAGATGATCGCGGTCAGCGTGATCCCGACCGCGGCCGCCGAGCCGACCTGCCCGGTCTGGAACGCCCGGTCATAGACCTGGTAGGCCGGCACCGAGGTGGCGTTCCCGGGCCCGCCGCTCGTCGTGTTGTAGACGACGTCGAAGTTGCGCAGCGCCTGGATCGTGCACAGCGTCAGCGCCACCGCGATCTCCCCCCGCAGCGCCGGCAGCGTGACCGCGAAGAACTCGCGGAACGCGCCCGCGCCGTCCACGCGCGCGGCGTCATACAGCGACGGCGGGATCTTCTGCACGCCCGCGGTCAGCAGCACCATCGCCAGCCCGAACATCACCCACGTGCCGATCAGCCCCACCGACGGCAGCGCCAAAGAGAACGAGCCGAGCCAGTTCTGCGACGGGATCCCGACCACGCCCAGGATCTTGTTCGCGATCCCGTTCGCAGGGTCGTAGATCATCTTCCACATCACCGCGACCACCACCAGGGCGATCACCTGGGGCAGGAAGAGGATCGTCCGGAACAGCGCCAGCCCGCGCACCCGCGCGCGGGCCATCACGCCGGCCAGCAGCAGCCCGATCAGCAGCGGCAGCACGGCGTAGAACAGGATCAGCACGAGCGCGTGCACGAACGACGAGCGCAGCGTCGGGTCGCCGAACACGTCGCCGTAGTTGGAGAGCCCCGCCCAGGTGCCGACGGTCAGCCCGTCCCAGTTGAACAGCGAGATGTACGCCGCGTGCACCAGCGGCGCCAGCACGAACAGCGCGAAGACGACGAACGCCGGCAGCAGGTACAGGTAGCCGACGAGCCGGGGCTCGCCGGGCGGCCGCTCGGCGGACCGCGCGCCCGCGAGCTCTCGACCCGCCTGCGCGGCGGAGCCCACGGGCGCGGTGGCCGTCATGGGCGAGGGACCGCTAGCGGGAGTTGTTCCACTTGTCGAAGGCCTTCTGGACGCCCGCGGTGAACTGCTTCGGGGTCTGCTTGCCGCCCAGCAGCTCCTGGATGGCGGCGGTGATGTCGTCGTAGAAGGTCGGCGTCGTGTAGTCGAGGTACGGGATGATCCCGTCGACCTCGTTGAGCTTCGACCAGGCCGCCGCCACGTCGCCGGGCAGGCCGCCCGACGCCGCCGGCGAGCCCTTCATGGCCGGCAGGTTGTTGGTGTCGACCAGGATCTGCGCGGCCTGCGGGCTGGTGATGAAGTCGATGTAGGCCGCCGCGACGTCCGGGTGCTTGGACGCCGAGGTGATGGCGAATGGCAGGCTCTCGCCGCCCAGCGACACCGGGTTGTTCGGATCCTTGCCCGGCATCGGGACGAAGCCCACCTTGTCGCCCATCGCCTTGACCAGGTCCGCGGTGTCCCACGTGCCGGCGATCATGAAGTAGCCCTTGCCCTTGGCGAACTGCTGCAGCGCCGCGACGTCGTTGGTGCCGCTGAAGCCCTTGTTGAAGTAGCCCTTCTTGACCCAGTCGCTCAGCGTCGCCGCGGCCTGGGTGAACTGCGGGTTGTTGAACGACGCGTCCGGCTTGGCGAACACGAAGTCGCGCACCGCCTGCTTGTCGGCCTTCTGCCCGAGCACGCTCTCGTACTCGTGGATGCCGGGCCACTTGTCGACGTTGCCGAACTGGATGCCGACATCGCCAGCCGACTTCGCCTTCTGGAGCTGCTGGGTGAGCTCGTCCAGCGTCTTGGGCGGCGTCGAGACCTTGTCCTTGTTGTAGAAGAGCCCGACGATCTCGCCCATCTGGGAGAGCCCGAACAGCTCGCCGGAGCCGAACTCCTTGCCGTCGGAGCTGAAGCTGTTGAGGCTCAGCAGCGTCGGCGAGTAGCGGTCGCGCCAGCCGTAGATCTTCGCGTAGTCGGTGATCGGCCGCAGCAGGCCGGCGGTCACCAGCGCGCCCATGATCGGACGGCCCTGGTTGGCCTCCACGACGTCCGGCGCCTTGGGCCCGGAAACCGCGAGCTTGAGCGTCTTCTGCAGGTCGGTGAACGACTTCGCGACCCGGTTGATCGTGACGTTCGGGTACTTCTGCTGGAACGCCGCGATGAGCTGCTTCATCTGCGCGTTCTGGCCGCCGCGGACCTCCTGGTCCCAGACGGTCAGCGTGACCGGACCGGCCTTGGAGATGTCCGGCTTCGACGTCGCCGTCGCCTTCGGTTGCGCGTTCTTGTTCTTGGCCGCGTTGTTCGAGCCGGGCGCGGCGCCGCACGCTGCGACGAGCACGGCCAGCGCGATCGCCGCGATCGCCCTCGTGGTCTTCACTGCTCCTCCTTCATCGCTGCCGAGGGCTGGCGCACCGGCGACGCCAGCCCGAGGTTCTCGCCCTCCTCCAAGAGCGCCTTCAAGGGTACGGCCCCCGCGACCGCCGTCGCGACCCGCACCGAGAGGGCCGCGTAGAGCACCGCCCAGCGCAGGCGCTCCGCCAGCGGCGCGCCCCAGTGGTCGGCCCAGACGTAGGCGGCGCTGAACAGGTCGCCGGCGCCCGTGGTGTCGACGGCGTCCACGCGGACGCCGTCGACACGCACGATCCCCTCCGACCCGGCGGCCAGCGCGCCGCTCTCTCCCAAGGTCACGATGGCCAGCGGCGCATGCTCGGCCAAGAGCGCCGCGGCCGTCTGCGGGTCCGGCGACCCGGTCAGCAGGTGCGCCTCGCGCTCGTTGACCAGCACGGCGCGCACGAAGGACAGGTCCGGCAGCGCGCCGCCGCTCAGCGCCCGCGCGTCGACGTCGCCCACGGTGGCGTACACGCGCGCGGCGGCGGGCGCGAGGGCCAGGCGCGGGAGCGAGAGGACCACCGCGCGCGGGTCGACCGCGGCGATCTCGTCCGCGGTGGCGCTCTCCCCCGGGTCGAACGTGGCCATCGCCCGGTCGCCGTCGCTCGGCATGATCACGGTCACCGGCGAGCGCTTGACGCGGCGGCCGGCCCACAGCACGCCGTCGTCGGCCAGCATCTCGCGGACCAGCATGCCGGGCGGGTCGTCGCCCAGCGGCGAGACGACGGCGCTGCTCAACCCGAGCCGGGCGGCGCCGACCGCGGTGATCGCCCCGCCGCCGGGCGAGCGCAGGAAGTCGTGCGCCAGGCGCTCCTCGCCGGGCAGCGGGATCGCCTCCAGCCCTTCGAAGGTGAGGTCGAGGAAGGCCGGGTCGGCGCAGGCGATGTCCACGCTCATGCCGGGAAGGCCTCCTGCAGCGCGGGGAGCCGCGCGCGATAGCCGTCGAAGATCTCGCGCGCGACCCGGACGCTCGGCACCAGCGGGTGCAGCGCGAGCGCCTTGACGGCCAGCTCGCGCGAGCCGAGCAGCGCCGCGTCGATCGTCGTGCGCTCGACGTCCTTCATCGTCTCCACCAGCGCGCGGGCGTGCGCGGGCACGGCGCCCATGGCCATCGGCACCGGGCCGGCGCGGCCGACCACGCACGGCACCTCGACCACCGCGCGCTCGTCCAGGAACGACAGGCTCGAGCGGTTGGCGGTGTTGAGGATGAGCACCGCGCGCGTGTTGAGCGCGATCGCCTCCAGCACGGCCATCGCCTCCGCCTCGTAGCCGCCGTTGCCGGCGTTCTCGTGCTCGGACCGGTCGCCCGCGGCGCTGCGGGCCTCGGCCATGTAGGTGCGCTCGCGGTCGTGGCGCGTGTCGCGCCAGGCGGCCAGCGCGGCCGCCGGGGACTCCGCGTCGTACGCGTAGAACATGCGCTGCTGCTCGAGCAGGAACGCGCCGCGGGAGTGCGGGCCCTTGCGGATCGCGTTCACGGTGTCCGCGGCGTAATAGAAGTAGTAGAGGTACTCGTTCGGGATCATCCCGAGCGCCCGCAGCCACTCGCCGCCGAACAGCCGGCCCTCCTCGAAGCCGGCCAGCCGGGCGTCGTCCTCCAGCACGCCGTCCAGCAGCGCGTCGCCGCCGTGGTCGCGCACGCCGCGCAGCCAGCCGAGGTGGTTGAGGCCGAAGTAGTCGAACCACAGCTCGGCGGGGTCGCGCTCCAGCGCGGCGGCGACCCGCATGCACAGGCCGCGCGGCGAGTCGCAGATGCCCACCGCGCGGTCGCCCAGCACCTGCTGCACGGCCTCGGTGACCATCCCCGCCGGGTTGGTGAAGTTGATCAGCCAGGCGCGCGGCGCGTGCTGGGCCAGTGTCTCGGCCAGGCGCACCATCACCGGGATCGTCCGCAGGGCGAAGCAGATGCCGCCCGGGCCGGTCGTCTCCTGGCCGAGCACCCCCATGCCGAGCGGGACGTCCTCGTCGACCACGCGGCCCTCGAGCTGGCCGACGCGGATCGCGCAGAAGACATAGTCGGCGTCCTCGACGGCGTCGACGAGGTTCGTCGTGGTGCGGAACGGCAGCCGCTCGCCGTGCTCGGCCGCCAGGCCCTCGAGCACGTGGCCGATGCGCTCCAGCCGCGGCGCGTCGATGTCGTGCAGCACGACCTCACCGAGGCCGAGCTTCGCCGCTCTGCCCAGCAGCGCGCCGTACACGAGCGGGACGCGGAAGCCGCCGCCGCCGACGATCGCCAGCTTCATGCGATCGTGACCTCGATGCCGGCGGCGTCGACCGCGGAGCGGCACGCGGCCGGCAGCGGCGCGTCGGTGACGACGTGGTCGATCGACTCCGGCCCGCACACGCGCACGACGCCCGACATGGAGAACTTCGCCGCGTCGGCCAGCAGCACGACCCGGTCGGCCGCGGAGATCATCAGCCGCTTGATCGGGACCTCGATCATCGTCGTGTCCCACACGCCGAGCTCGGCGTCGACCGCGCTGGTGCCGAGCACGGTGACGTCGGCCTTGAGCTGGCGCAGCGAGTCCTCGGCGACGACGCCGACGAGCGAGCGGTAGTTGCGCCGGACGGTCCCGCCCGGCAGCACGAGCTCGATGTCGGGGTCGGGCAGCAGCTCCTCCAGCACGGCGAGGTTGGTCGTGACCACGGTCACCTTGCGGCCGTGCAGGTGGCGGGCCATCTGCAGCGTGCTCGTGCCGATGTCGATCATCACGGTCTGGCCGTCCTCGACCAGCGCCGCGGCGGCCGCGCCCATCCGGTCCTTGACGTCGAAGCGCTCCACCTCGATCTGGGAGAAGCGCGGCTCGCCGGCGTGCAGCGCGCCGCCGTGCACCCGCTCGAGCTTGCCGTCGCGGGCCAGCGCGCTGAGGTCGCGGCGCACGGTCATCTCCGACACGCCGAAGCTCTCGGCCAGGTCGGCCACGTGGGCGGTCCCGCCGCGCACGGCGCGGAGGATCTCCTGGCGGCGCTGGGCCGGCAGCAGGGTCATGCTCATGTCAAAGCAAGTTTGAACACGTTGCGGCGCGACTTCTATCAGCTTCGAACGCCGAGGTGGGGAAATCAGAAGCGCAGCCGGAGCTTCGGACAGGTCGCCCGGGGGTTGCCCATGCCCGAGCCCTTGGACGTCCGGAAGCAGCTGCCGAAGCGGAAGCGGCCCTTCCAGGAGGCCGGCAGCCTGACCCTGACCGAGGACGTGTAGCGGCCCGCTTTCACGCGCTTGGTGGCGCCCACCACGACCTTCGAGGCGTACTTCGCGCCCCGCCGGCCGACGTAGAAGTGCGTGGGCGCCTTCAGCTTGACCGGCTTCGGGACCGTGTAGCGCTGTGTCAGCCGGGCGACGCCGGGCTTGAGCGCCCGGAAGGACAGCGAGAACGACGGCAGCGTGTACGCGTGCTCGCGCTGCGACGTCAATCGCTGGGCGGGCGCGACCACGCGCAGGATGTGGTCGCGGTCCAGCTTGGGCTTGAACGTGAAGTCGCCCTTCGCGTCCGTGAGCGCCTTCGCGATCACCCGGTAGGAGCCCTCGTAGGGGTAGCGGCGGCCCTCGAGGATGACCTGCTGGCCCGCCAGCGGCGTCAGGCCGTCGGCCAGCGTGCCCATCACGGTGTGGTGGGCGCCGTAGCCCACGGAGGGCTGCTTGAGGTCGACCACCAGCGCCGGCGCGGCCTGGGCCGTGGCCGGCGCGAGCAGGGAGGCCGCGACGAGTACGACGGCGAGGCGCATCCCGTCCGAGGGTAGCCGCGGCCCGGCCGCTCGGGCCTCGCTTCGCGCAGCGCCGTGCCGGGGCCGGCGAACGGCTGCTGGGTAGGGAGGCGGTCCCTTCGCGGCGGTCGCGAGGGTCGGGCGTGAGCGTTTGTCGCGCGCCGGTGGTTGAACCGATCAGGACCGCCCACGCCGGCGATTCACCGGTTTTACGTGTGGGAGCCTAGGCACCTATACGGTGCCTAAAGTGACTCAACCGGAATGGTCGGAATTGGAAACCGATCACCCGGCCCGCCCGCCCCGCCCGAAGGGACCACCTCCCTACCCAGCCGCAGTTCGCCGGCCCCAGCAGGGCACCTATGAGAAGCCCTTGACACCACAAACGCGCGCGGGATAGCGTTGCGGCGCCCGGCTGTTCGATGTCGTGCGAGAGGGTGCGCGAGTGTGAACGAGGAGGGACGAACGTGAGACGTTTCGGGGTGGTCCTTGCGGCGGTCGCCGCAGTCGCCATCGGCTGGGCCCCGGCGGCCCGGGCGGCGCAGTACACAGCGTCGAAGGCGGTGAAGATCAACGTGATGGGCGAATGGGCCCATCCCGACGACGACACCAGCATCATCGGGCCCTGCGGGGTGTGGCACCAGCGCTACGGGGTCCGCTGCGGGATCATCCAGGTGACCCGCGGCGAGGGCGGCGGCAACGCCGTCGGCCCGGAGATCGGCCCGGCGCTCGGGCTGCGGCGCGAGAACGAGGACCGCGTCGCCCACTACCGCTCGGGCACCTACGACCTCTTCTACCTGGACAAGGTCGACTTCTTCTACAACCAGAGCGCGCCGCTGACCCAGTACTTCTGGAACCACGACGACGCGCTGCGGCGGATCGTGCGGATCATCCGCATGACCCAGCCGGACATCTACATCGGCTTCACGCCGACTCTGAACGCCGGCCACGGCAACCACCAGCAGGCCGGGCGCTTCATCTGGGAGGGCATGCAGGCCGCCGCGGACCCGAGCATGTTCCCGGACCAGCTGACCGGCCCGCACGCGCTGAGCACCTGGCAGGTCAAGAAGATCTTCTCCGGCGGCTCGACCTCCGGCACCGGCGGCACCGCCGGACCGGACTGCACGACCGGGTTCACCCCCGCCGCCGGCAATCTCGACAACGACGCCGGCGCGTGGCTGGGCTACGACTCGCCCTACGCCTGGCCGGCCGGCAACCTGCAGGGCAACAGCGGCTTCAAGAGCTGGGCGCAGGTCCACAACGAGGGCCGCAGCGCGTATCCGACGCAGAGCCGAGTCATGTACATGGACACGGCGGCGCCGAGCTGCTCGCGGTTCGGCATGACCGACAGCTTCGTGCCGTTCCAGCCCAACGTGAACCCGGACGGGTCGCTCAACGCGGCGGCCGGCAAGGACGACGCGATCCTCTATGGCGCGATGGTCAAGGACCCGGGCGGGCTGCCGCTCGGGACGCTCGAGTACATCACGTTCTCGCGCTTCTACAACGCGCCCGGCGGGACCTTCCAGGCCACCGTGCACCTGCGCTCGGGCGGCGGCACGCTGCCCGCGGGGACGCTGACCCTCAACGTCCCGCAGGGCTGGACCACCGACGGCGCGAAGAGCGTCCCGACCGTGAGCGACGGCTCAGAGCAGACGGTCACCTTCAACGTGACCTCCGCCGCCGGCTCGGCCGTGAACGCGAACTACCGCGTGTCCGCCAGCTACGTCGCCGGGTCGATGAAGGGCTACACCGACCAGGTCGTGCGGGTCGTCTCCCCCGTCGAGGGGCGCTTCCACCGCTGGGGCAACTGGGCCGAGTACGACAACTGGGTCGAGAACACCGCGCCGGCCGCCCGCCGGCTCGGCCGCTCGTCCGCCATCCAGACGATGGCCGTGGGCAGCACGATCACCGTGCCGGTCGACGTCCACAACTGGTCCGACGCGTCGCAGAGCGGCACGGTCGGCCTGACGCTGCCCAACGGCGTGACTGCCGACGCGACGTCCAAGCCCTACGGGCCGCTGGCCCCGGGCGCGGACACCACGGTCAACTTCCAGGTGTCCAACTCGTTCACCAACGCGACGCTGCCGGTCAGCGCGCCGGCGCCGGCGGCGCAGAACACCAACGTCAGCGTCCGCATCACCACGACCTACGACAACGGCGGCAGCGGGTTCGAGGACCTGACGCTGGGCATCGTCCCCAAGACGACCGTCCCGGCGGCCGCCTCCGCGCCGACGCTCGACGCCCAGGAGGGCGCGGGCGAGTACGCGGGCAGCGAGGCGCTGGACATCGGCCGCCAGTGGGAGCCGGGCAGCGGGCGCACGTGCTCGGAGAACGGCGGGCCGGGGATCGACTGCGGCGACACGCCGGGCGCGGCCATCGGCACGCCGGGCACGACGTACGCCAAGGTCACCCGCTCCGGCGAGGACCTGTACTTCTTCATCCACGTCCGCGACGACTACCAGTCCTACGCCGTCACCCCGGTGGAGTGCGTGGCGCACTGGCTCGCGGACTCGGTGGAGATCCAGATCGACCCGCGCGGCAACGCCTCGCAGGTGCTCAAGGACACCGCGAACACGTTCAAGCTCGGCGTGTTCCCCTACACCAACGACCCGAGCGGCTCCAACGGCAACGGCCCGAACGGGCCGTGCTGGGAGCGCGACGCGGACAACCACCAGGGCTACTCGACCGGGCCGCTCGCGAGCACGGTCGACCACGCCCCGAACGCGCCCGGCGTCGTCGTGAAGTCCAGCGCCACCTGGGTGGGCTCGAACTCGACGACCGTCGACCACTCCTACGGCGCGGCCGGCGGCTACAACCTCGAGGTCAAGATCCCGCTGGCCGACCTCCCGGCGGCCATCAACCCGGATGACTTCGGGCTGAACATCACGCCCTACGACGAGGACAACACGGCGGCCGCGGGCACGACGACGCTGCGCCACATCGACCAGAGCGTGCGGCTCG
>JAICUS010000714.1 GCA_025935735.1 Solirubrobacteraceae bacterium
AGCAAGGCCGAGGGCGTCTCACCCAAGCCGATGCCGGCGCATCGGGGCGACGACGCGCCGCCCGCCCGTCCCCACGCCGACGGCGACGGCCTGGACCACGGCGCGGTGGTCATCGCCGCGATCACGAGCTGCACGAACACGTCGAACCCCTCGGTCATGATCGGTGCGGGCCTGCTGGCCAAGAAGGCCGTGGAGGCGGGGCTGGCGCGGCGGCCGTGGGTCAAGACGAGCCTGGCACCGGGGTCGAAGGTCGTCACCGAGTACCTCGAGCGGGCGGGGCTGATCGAGCCGCTCGAGCAGCTCGGCTTCTCGCTCGTCGGCTATGGCTGCACGACGTGCATCGGCAACTCCGGCCCGCTGCCGGCGGAGATCTCGCGGGAGATCGCCGAGCGCGACCTGACCGTGTGCTCCGTCCTCTCGGGCAACCGCAACTTCGAGGGGCGCATCCACCCCGAGGTCAAGATGAACTACCTCGCCAGCCCGCCGCTGTGCGTGGCCTACGCGCTGGCGGGGCGGATGGACCTCGACGTCACGCGCGAGCCGCTGCAGGGCAGCGTGCGGCTGCGCGACATCTGGCCGTCCCGGCGCGAGGTCGCCGACGCCGTCGAGCACGCGGTCGAGTCGGACATGTTCCGTCGCAGCTACGGCGAGGTGTTCGCCGGCGACGAGAACTGGAACGCGCTCGTGGTCCCGGACGGGGCGCGGTACGTCTGGGATCCCGCGTCGAGGTACGTCAAGCGGCCGCCCTACTTCGACGGCATGGACGGCGAGCCCGCCGAGACCTTCGGCCAGATCACCGGCGCGCGCGCGATCGCGCTGCTCGGCGACAGCGTCACGACCGACCACATCTCGCCCGCCGGCGCGATCGCGCGCGACTCGCCCGCCGGCCGGTACCTGCGCGAGCACGGCGTCGAGTCGCGCGACTTCAACTCCTACGGCTCCCGGCGCGGCAACCACGAGGTGATGATGCGCGGAACGTTCGCCAACATCCGCCTGCACAACGCTCTCGCGCCCGGGACCGAGGGCGGGCTGACCGTCTGGGAGGGGAAGCAGACGACGATCTACGACGCCGCGATGGCCGCCTCCGACCAGGGCATCCCGCTGTGCGTGCTGGCCGGCGCAGAGTACGGCTCCGGCTCGTCACGCGACTGGGCCGCCAAGGGACCCAGCCTGCTCGGCGTCCGCTTCGTCATCGCGCGGTCCTACGAGCGCATCCACCGCTCCAACCTCGTCGGCATGGGCGTGCTCCCGCTCGAGTTTCGCGGCGGCGAGTCCGTCGAGTCGCTCGGTCTCACCGGCAGCGAGACATTCAACCTCGCGCCGCTGCAGGACGGAGCCACGACGCTTCGCGTAACGACGTCGACCGGAGTCGACTTCGATGCACACGTGCGCATCGACACGCCGAACGAGTGGCTGTACTTCCGCCACGGCGGAATCCTGCACTTCGTGTTGCGTCAACTGCGCTCGCGCCGATGACCGCCCGCGCTCGGACCGCCCGGCACCGTGCCCGTGCGTCCATGCCCACCGCAGGTCCACCGATCCTTCCGCAACGAGGCATGGGGCCTTGGCGCCACGGAAATGTGGCCTGGGCGCCATACAATCGTCGGGTGTTCGCTGACACGCTGCCTGCATGCACCTGCTCTGCGTCGTCGAGGACTCCCTACCCGGACGTCATGTCGCGAACATCGCGACGGACATCGCACGCCGGATGGAGGCGAGGCTCCATCGTGCTTGCGCACGATCGCTCGGAGGCGAGCCGTGAGGCCGCGGCCCGCGCCGCACATCTCGCCTTGAGGCTTGACGCCACGATCCACGTTGTGTTCCCGTTGGCCCGCAGCACGCGGTTCGGACGGCCCGCGACGGAGCTCGCCCGGGCGGTCGCGCGGCTCAAGCCGGCGTTGGTCGTGGTGGGAACGGACCGCCGGCCGGCGTGGCGCCGGTGGCATCCAGCGGTGGCCCGGGATGTCTTGCGGCGCGGGCGCCATCCGGTCGTGCTCGTACAGGCCTGACCGCATACCGCGCCCGCACGATGGTGTGGGAGCCTTGGCCGATGCGCCACCGGCTGCAGTCCGTTCCCGTGCTGTGGCGGGTCTCGCTCGCGAACGCGACCGTCCTGGTGGTCGCGACGGTCGGGCTCGCTCTGGCGCCGGGTGTCACGGTGTCGATCCCGATCAAGCTCACCGAGCTCGTGATCCTGGTGTCGGGGATGGTCGCGATGATGGTGCTGAGCGTGCTGCTCGTGCGCCCGGCGTTCGGGCCGTTGCACACGGTTGCCGATGCGATGCGCGGCTGGGACCCGCTGGCGCCCGGCGGCCGCGTCCCGGTGGTGGGTGGTCCGGATGTCGCGACGTTGGCGCGGACGTTCAACGAGATGCTCGATCGCCTCGAGGAGGAGCGGCGCGAGAGCGCACGGCAGGCGCTGCGCGTGCAGGAGGGCGAGCGCACCCGTGTCGCGCGGGAGCTGCATGACGAGGTGGGGCAGACGCTGACGGCGATGATGCTGCAGATCGAGAGCATGGCGCCAAGGATCCCCGAGGCGCTGCGTGACGAGCTCGACGAGCTGCGCGAGACGGCGCGGCTGGGTGCGACCGACGTGCGTCGCATCGCCGTGCGGCTGCGCCCGGAGGCGCTGGAGGATCTCGGGTTGCAGAGCGCGCTGTCGGCGCTGGCCACGTCGTTCGGCGACCATGCGAAGCTGCGCATCGACCGGCGGTTGCAGCGCGTCGAGGCGCTCAGCGAG
>JAICUS010000592.1 GCA_025935735.1 Solirubrobacteraceae bacterium
AGGCAGATCGCGGTCGCCACGAGGGTCCCGACGACGGTCAGTACGGCGCTCGTGCCCACGAAGAACGCGGCGACGTCCGCGGTGGGCACGGGCGTCCCGGTGACGGGCCCGAACGCGGCGGCGAGCATCGCGGCGCCGGCCCCGACCGACGCGGGTGCAAACGGCACGAGCCGGCCCCCGCCCTGGGCGAAGACGACGAGCACGATGGCGGCGGGCGTCACGGGGAGGCCGAACGCCGCCAGGAAGCAGCCGAGCGCGGCGAGCCGGCAGCCGCGGCTCGCGAGCTGCCAGGGCGTGACGCGGCGGGCGAACGCGGCCGGCGCGAGCGCGCCGCAGCCGCAGCCGACGCGGGCGAGGATGCGCGCGAGGCGGCCGCGCCAGCCGACGGCGTCGAGCGCTGGTGCCCGGCAGCGGCGGGCGAGCAGGACGGCCACGGTGAAGAGCGCGGCCACGCCGAGCGCCATCGGGACCGCGTGGCCGACCGGGACGGCGCCGACGGCCACGGCGACCGGGATCAGCGTCAGGCCGCCGGCCAGCTCGCCGGCGCCCTCGGCCACGAGCGTGCCGGCGAGCACCGAAGCGGGCACCTCCGGCACCCGGCGGCCGAGCAGCAGCACCCGCACGGCGTCGCCCCCGCGGGCGAACGTCACGCCGGCCGCGGCGGCGCCGGCCATCCAGGCGGCGATGGCGTCGCGGCGGCGCAACCGCGGGTCGTGCGCGCAGGCGGGCCGCAGGATCGCCCACCAGCCGCGCCCGCGGGTCACCTGGTTGAGCAGGTGGAGCAGCACGCCCAGGGCGAGCCACCCGGGGGCGTCGAGCGCGCGCGCGAGCGCGGCCGCCGTGTCGGCGACGGTGTGGACCATCCGGTGTTGAACCTACCCGACGCGGCCCCGGTTGAGCGCCGGGTCGTCAGGTTCTCCACTCAGCGCTCGGCGAGCCCACCGGCCGACCTGACGAAATCCGCCGGGTCGCGGAGCGCCTCGATCGCCTTCTCCAGCATGCTCGCCTGCACGTCGAGCAATTCGGCGGACTGCTTGAAGGCCGCCGAGGCCGCCTCGAACGCGTCGGCCTGGGTGCGCATCGCCTTGGCGGTGCCCTCGAGCGAGTCGAGCACCACGTTGAGCGGCGCGAGGACGCGGGAGACGAGCTGGCGCTCGAAGTCCATCTGGCGGCGCAGCACGTGCTCCAGCGCGCCCGTGGCGGGCGAGGCCACGCCGCGGATCCCCTTCAGGGCGTCCTGCCAGGCGTTCAGGAGGTCGCGCGCGTCGGCCATCTCGTCACACCCGCTGCCAGTCCGCCCGAGTCATGGTCACCAAGTATCGCCCGGGGCTCTCCGGGATGTTGCGGTGGAGGATGTCCGAGAGGGTGCGCGTCGTCCGGATCACCTCCATGCCCGCGGGCGAGAACGTGGCCGCGTTGAACAGCCGCGGGGCGAGCAGCGGATTCGTCAGCGCCTGGGAGAACGCGTCGACGCCGACCATCCGCCCGATGAGCGAGGGGAGCACCGAGTTCGGTCGCGCGTCCTCGGCGAACAGCCCCGGGTAGAGCTCGATCCGGTCGACGGTGCCGTAGAGCCGGCGCAGGCCGTCCTGGACGCGCGGGTCGCCGGAGATCTGGTTGAACTCGGTCACCCGCGGGAACCGGGCGTACTCGCGGTAGTCGTTGTAGGTGGCGAGCCCGACCGCGCGGGCCTCGCGCACGCTCGCCTCCTCGACCACCTGCAGCACCGGGTCGGTGTTGAAGAGCCCCACCCGGCCGGCCCGCTGCGAGGAGGCGTCCGCGAACAGCCGCGCGAGCCCGTGCCGCGGCGCCAGCGCCGGATTGAACACCGTGTCCCACACCGTCAGGTCCTCGCCGCCGGTGCGCAGCCGCGAGGGGATCAGCCCGTGCCAGCGGTAGAGCAGGTTGAACTCGATCGCCATCCAGTTCTGCCGGTACCAGCGCGGGTTCTTGAACGGTGCCGGGTCGGCCACGAGCCGGAACAGGTAGGGCGTGATGTGGTTGATGTACTCCTCGATCACGATCTTGATCAAGAGCACGATGAGTACGTTGCGCGCCGTCTGGAACAGCCGCTCGTCGTCCCAGCCGGGGTGCGCGCGCTCCATCAGCCCCGCCACCCGGTTGTGCTCGCGCAGGAACAGCACGTTGAGCATCACGAAGCCGATCTGCGAGTTCGTCGTGTCGCTGCCGGTGGCGAACAGCTCGTCGCGGCGGCCGGCGGGGATCTGATCCGGGCGCACGACGCTCAGCGTGCTGAACTCCGGCTTGATGTCCCCGTTCTCGCACAGGTACGGCGGGAACTCGGCCCCGGCGAGCGACTGGCGCTTGAGCCGGCCGCCCGCGTGCTCGCGCAGCTGCTCGGTCTGCTCGGGCCGGATGCCGTAGAGCGGGCCGAGGTCGATCTCGTGGTTGGAGTCGTTGCGGCGGGGGTCGCGTTGCGGCCGGCGGTCGCTGCGCAGGAAGCCGTCGGTGAACCACTGGGCGAAGTACGCGAACGTCACGGTCGACTTGGGGCACAGCTCGCCGTCGCCCTGGCGGGCGAACAGCGCTGCCACGTCCTCGACCGGCGGCAGCCCGTGTTCCGTCGCCGGCGGCAGGTGGCGGCTGTCGAAGCGCCGGTCGGTCAGCGACGCCCACGAGCTGTAGGGCGCGAGCGTGCTGAGCGGGTTCGGCCGCGTCGGGAGCTTGAGGATCGCGTTGTCGATCAGGAGCTTGTTGACCTGCCGCCGCAGCGGCGGGACGCGCTGGACGAAGTCCCAGAACGGCTCGCCGCTCGTCAGGGCCCTGAACTCGAGCCGGTTCAGCAGGCCGTCCCGCGATTCGTCGCGCATGATCAGTCCTTGTAGGGGTCGAACGTGTCCGCTCCGGCCATCGCCACGCCGAGCGGCGTGAGGCGGTGCACAACCTCGATCGTGTCGCCGTGTGCGGCCAGCACCGCGTCCAGGCGCTTGTACGCGCCCGGCGCCTCGTCGGCCGCGCCGCCGCGCAGCTCGATGCCCCGGCCGGTCAACTCGCGCCGCACCTGGTCGTAGTCGATCAGCCCGTCCTTGATCCGCCCGCGGCGCTTGTGCAGCTTCGCGTCCGGATGGCGCGGGCAGTTCCCGCCCTGCGCCCGGAACTGCTTCCACGACATCCAGAAGTCGCAGTCGCGCACTCCGCACTCGGCCCGCGTGCCCATCCGCCCGGCCGCCTGTGTGCGCGACATCACCCGCCCGGCGCCGTGCACCGTGCTGTACATCAGCTCCCGCGAGGCCTCCGAATCCGCCCCGCGCAGGATCACCGACGGCTCGCCCATCGTTGCCCCGACGAACCCGGCCTGCCCGGGAAACGCGGGCGTGCAGCCCTTGCGGATCACCCAGACGTCCGCGTCGAAGTGCCGCTCGCGCCATCCGAAATTATGGTGGTTGTGGACCTCCTCGGTCGCTTCCGCGCCGAGGATCTCGAGCACCTTGGCGACGACCGTGTCGCGCCCGGCGTAGGCGTACGCGCCGGCGAGGTGCATCGCCTCGACGTAGGTGCGCCCCAGCTCGGAGTCCACGGGG
>JAICUS010000189.1 GCA_025935735.1 Solirubrobacteraceae bacterium
ATGTCGATCATCTGGAAGCGCTGCGGGTCGGAGGCGGACGAGAAGTCGTCGATCGCCTTGATCGCCCCGATGTCGCGGTCCGCGATGGCCTGCGACACCTTGGTGACCGCGGGCGCGTCCGCCACCGGGTCGCGGGCGATCGCGGCGATCGGTCGGCTGAGCGACCCCGACTACCTGCAGTTCCGTCAACTCGTGCACTACGCCGGCTCGGGCGCCGAGCTCGCGTTCCTGTGCAAGGCGCTGGCCGCCGAGCGCAGCGTGGCCGACATCGCCACGTTCGCCGCCACGATCCGCGGCAGGGACCGCGCCTGGCTGCTGGCCAACCTCAACGTGGCCGACGAGACGACCGCCCAGGGCGCCAGCACGATGGGCATCCAGCAGCAGTGGCAGATGTCCTGCGGCCCGACCACGGTCCAGACGCTGCACGCCCAGAACGACCCGATCTACGCCCTCCAGCTCACGTCCTCGGGCCCGGTGGTGGGGCAGAACATGGCGAACTTCCCGATGACGGTCGAGCAGGGGGTGACGCTGCTCGGCCACGGGTCGATGCCGACGCCGCTGGGCACCAACGGCCAGGGCGCCTGGGTGGAGAGCGACCTCAACTCGCTCTCGGCCGCCACCGGCGTGTCCTACACGTTCACCGCCGTCACCGCGCTGCAGCCCACCAACCCGGCCAACGGCGACATCGACAAGGCGGTCACGTCGATCGTCGGCTTCCTCGACCAGGGCATCCAGATCCCGCTGGTGATCGGCGGCAGCCCGGGCTCGACCGCCCACTACGTGATGGCGATGCGCGCCGAGAACGACCAGATCCTCGTCCACGACCCCGGCAACGGCATCACGACGTGGGTGACCCGGGCGCAGTTCCTGGCGAACACGCTGGCGCCGCCCCTGTCGTGGGCCTTCCTCGCCGGTTACGATCGGCCGCAGTGAGCCACTCCGACGCCGAGCTCGCCGAACTCGACCTGGCCGCGCTGCTGGGCGCGGGGATCGCCGGGCCCGACGGCCGTCTGCGCGCGGACCTGCAGGGCATCGGCTCCGCGGCCGCCGCCGTCCAGCTCGACAACCAGCTCGTGACCGCCGCTCAGGTGGGCGAGGCCGGCGCGGCGCTGCGCGGGCAGCCGGCCGGCGGTGTCGCCCCGCCGGCGCTCGACCACCTGGTGCGGCTCGGGCTGGCGGCCTGCCGCGACGACGCCGAGCGCGGCGAGCTGGGCCGCTGGCTGGGCATGGTGGCCGGGCTGCTCGTGCTGCGCGAGCGCGCGCGGGTGAGCCGGTGAGCGACGCCATGCACGTGCTGCTGCTCCACGCCGACGGCGACGCCGACGCCGCCCACCTGCAGGTGGTGGCGGCGATCAAAGGGCGGCTGCCGAACCTGCGCTGGGTGTCGTCCTACCGGGTCAGCGGCGGCAGCGTGGACGTGGTCGACGTCGTCGCCTTCCAGCCCGGCGAGGACCCGGCGGCCGCCGTGGCTGCGGCCGAGTCCGTGGCCGGCGTGCGGGTCGAGCTGCTGCCGGCGCGGCCGTCGGCGATGCTGGCGGCGCCCGGCGGCGCGCCGGGCGGCGCTCCCGGCGCGGCCTGAGCGATTGCCGCTTGCGCTCGCACCCCAAACCTGATCATGATTGAAAGAGGAGAGCCGTGGTCGCCGGATGCGCCCACGGCGGGGACAGAAAGAAGTGGGGACGCACACCGATGAGGACGTTCTGGCGCGGGCTCGCGCTGGCCGGCGCCGCGAGCGCGCTGGCGCCTGCCGCAGCAGCGGCTGACACGTACGTCGTCCAGCTCAAGGCGCCCGCGCTGGCGTCTTACACGGGCGGGACCAAGGGCATCGCCGCCACCAGCCCTCTGGCCACGGGCGCGCGGCACCTCAACGTGAAGTCGGCGGCCGCGCGGCAGTACGCCGCCTATCTCGCCGGCCGCCAGGCAGCGGCCCTGGCGCGGGTGCCGGGCAAGGCCCCGCAGGTGAGCTACCGCTACCGGGTGGCGCTCGCCGGCTTCGCCGCCGACCTCACGACGCGGCAGGTCGCCGCGCTGCGCAGGGCGCCCGAGGTGGCGCACGTCTTCCGGGACTTCAAGCTGCACACCCAGGCGGTCGACCCGGACGACCCGAACTCGGTCGACGCGGCGCTCGGCGGGCCGACGGGCGGCAGCGCCGCGTATCTCGGGCTGCCCAAGGGCCTGTGGAATGCGCTGGGCGGCCCGAACCACGCCGGTGAGAACGTCATCGTCGGCGACATCGACACCGGGATCACGCCCCAGAGCCCGAGCTTCGCCGACCACGCGGCCGGCAACTACGTCGGCAACGACTACGGGCCGCCGCCCGCCCGCTGGCAGGGCGCCTGCGCGGTCGGGCCCAACGACGCGAACTTCCACTGCAACAACAAGCTGATCGGCGCCCGCTTCTACGTCACCAACTTCGGCGTCGAGCACGTGGCGGCCGGCTCGTTCCTCTCGCCACGCGACGACGACGGCCACGGCTCGAACACCTCCTCCATCGCCGCGGGCAACTTCGGCGTGGACCCGTCGATCGAGGGCAACGACCTCGGCATCGACGTGATCTCCGGCATGGCCCCGCGGGCGCTGATCGCGGAGTACAAGGCCTGCTGGGTGGGCGGCGACGTGGCCGACGGCTGCGACGACACGGACCTGGCGATGGCGATCGACGACGCCGTCGCCGACGGCGTGGACGTCATCAACTTCTCCATCGGCGGCCCGGGCCCGGATGGCTTCACCGCCGACGAGGCCGCGGTCCTCGGCGCCGCCGACGCGGGCGTGTTCGTGGCCACCTCCGCCGGCAACGACGGCCCGGGCGCGCAGACGATCGAGTCGCCGACGCGCGTGCCGTGGGTGACCTCGACAGCGGCCGAGAACCCGGCGCGCACGTTCACGGCGACGGCGCACATCGTGCCGTCCAGCGGGCAGGCGTTCGACATCACCGGCGCGTCGGTCACCGCCGCGCTGAACACGCCGACCCAGGTGGTCGACGCGGCCGGCAGCGCCGCGGCCGGCGCCGATCCGGCCGAGGCCGAGCTGTGCTTCCCGGACTCGCTCGACCCGGCGAAGGTCGCCGGCAAGATCGTGCTGTGCCTGCGCGGCGCCAACGACCGGATCGAGAAGTCCCAGGTCGTCAAGGCGGCCGGCGGCGTGGGGATGATCCTCTACAACCCCAACGCCGCGCAGGACACGGACACGGACATCCACTGGGTGCCGAGCGTCCATGTCTCCAAGGCCGACGGCCTGAAGGTCAAGCAGGCGATCGCGGCCGGGACGACGATGGCCACGATCGGCAACGGCCACGCCACCCTGGGCACGCCCAAGGTCCTGGCAGCATTCTCGTCGCGCGGCCCGTCGTCCTTCGTGGCGGATCTCCCGAAGCCGGATCTCACGGCGCCGGGCGTGAACATCCTGGGCGCCGGCTCGCCGGACCCCGCGGTGCACGACTTCCCGCACGGCGACCTGTTCCTGGTCCAGTCCGGCACCTCGCAGGCCTCGCCGCACGTGGCCGGCTCGGCGGCGCTGCTCAAGCAGGCGCACCCGGACTGGTCGCCGGCGGAGATCAAGTCGGCGCTGATGGAGACGGCGAACACGAGCGTCCTCAAGGAGGACGGGACCACCCCGGCCACGCCGTTCGACCAGGGCTCCGGGGAGATCGACCCGACCAAGGCGGCGAGCCCGGGCCTGGTCCTCGACGAGAACACCGACGACTACCTCGGATACGTCGAGTCCCAGGGGTACGACCTCGGCGTCGCGCCCGTCCAGGCGAGCGACCTCAACCTGGCGAGCATCGGCAACTCCGCGGTGGTCGGCCGGTTCCAGACGACGCGCACGTTCACCTCGGTGGACTCCGCGGCGCGCACCTGGACCGCCTCGCTGAGCGTCCCCGGCTTCACGGGCTCCGCCACGGCGGGTCCCGGCGGCTCGAGCACGTTCACGATCGCGCCCGGTGCCGCGCAGGCGCTGACGATCACCGCCACGCGCACCACCGCGCCGTTCCGGCAGTGGGCGTTCGGCGCGCTGACGCTGACCAGCGGCGCCACGACGCTGCACCTGCCGGTCTCGCTGCGGCCGCTCGCCGTGCGGGCGCCCGGCACGCTCAGCGTCAGCACGGACAAGCTCGCCGGCAGCCAGCCGTTCTCGGTGACCGCCGGCTATGACGGCACGCTGAACGTCGTCGGCTTCGGCCTGGCCGCGCCGAGCACGCACCCGGGCCAGCACGTGACCACCACCGACGGCGACGGCAGCCCCGATCCCACGACGGAGAGCCCGAGCAACCGCTTCTATGACGTGACGGTCCCGGCGGGCGCCCAGCTGCTCTCCGGGCGGATCGCGAACTCCGACGGCGACCTCGACCTGTTCCTGTTCCACGACGCCAACAAGGACGGGAAGTTCACCGGCGACGAGCTGATCGACGCGTCGGCGACCCCGGCGGCGAACGAGGGCGTGACCGAGGTCGATCCGGCGGCGGGCGACTACCGGTTCGTGGTCGTCGGCTTCGACACGCAGGATCCGTCGACGTTCGACTTCTCCACCTGGGTGGTCGATGACCCGGCGGGCGACGACACCGGCGGCGGCCCGGGGATCGCGGTCACCGGCGACCCGTTCACCGTGACTGCCGGCCAGACGGTGCAACCGACCCTGCAGTGGAGCAACGTGCTGCAGACGGGCCTGTACCTCGGCGTCGTCTCCTACGACGACGGGACCGGCCAGATCGGCGCCTCGGTGGTCGAGCTCGACAAGACGGCCGCGTCGGCCACCGGCGGCGTGTCCGGCACGGTGCCGGCGACGCTGGCGCTGACGCTCGGCCCGCCGGCCTCGTTCGGGCCGTTCACGCCGGGGGTCGACAAGACCTACTCGACGTCGACGAGCGCGACCGTCACCTCGACGGCCGGCAACGCGCTGCTGACGGTGTCCGACCCGGACACGGCGCACCCCGGCCATCTGGTCAACGGCGCGTACTTCCTGGCCCAGCCGCTGCAGATGCGCGCGCGGGACCCGCGTACGCAGGGGACGGCGTTCAACCCGATCGGGTCCTCGTTCAACCTGCTCAGCTGGAACGCGCCGATCTCCAGCGACCCGGTGACGCTGGACTTCCAGCAGGCGATCGGGCGCAATGAGGCGCTGCGGACGGGGACGTACGGCAAGACGCTGACGTTCACGCTGTCCACGACGCAGCCGTAAGGCCTCAGGGGGCGGTGCCAGACGGCGCCGCCCCCTGTTTTCAGAGCGTGTCGATCCAGCGCTCGAGCCGGCGCGCCTCGCGGACCAGGAGGTCGGGGTCGCGGAACGTGTGCGCCAGCAGCGACGCGCCCTGGTAGGCGGACATGAGCGCGACCGCGAGGTCGCGCGCGTCGCGCCGGCCGAGCTCGCGGAACTGACGCTCGGCCCACTCCAGCGGAATGGCGATCAGCTGCCGGGCGGCCACCTGGAGCTCGTCGTCGCGCTTGTCGACCTCCTGGCAGAGGCTGCCGTGCGGGCAGCCGTGGCGGGCCGCGAGCTCGCCCTGGGCGCCGAGCATGCGGACCAGTGCCCTGAGCCGTGACCGGGGCGTGCGGTGGCGCTCGCACTCCGCGAGCGCCGCCTTCAGGTCGCCCGCATGCGCGGCGATCGCGGCCTCGACGAGCTCGTCCTTGGTCTTGAAGTAGTAGTAGACGTTGCCTGGCGGGACGTCCGCCGTGTGGGCGATCTGCGCCAACGTCGTCCGCTCGACGCCCTGCTGGTGCAAGAGCTCGCGCGCCCCGCCCACGAGCCGCTCGCGCTTCCCGCGATCCCGGCCTGAGTCAGTCACCTCACCGATTCTAGCTTGCGCGCGGCGAGACGGTCTGATAGTCAGTTAGTGAGCTGACTTACTCACGTCCCGAAGGGAAGACCGATGGGCTCCGAGCCTGAACCGTTCCTCTCCACGCGCACGGGCGTGCTGACGCTCGTCCTGCTGTGCGCGGTGCAGTTCCTCGACGTCGTCGACGGCTCGATCGTCAACGTCGCCCTGCCGTCGATCCAGCGCAGCCTGCACTTCTCCCAGCAGAACCTGCAGTGGGTGGCCAGCGGCTACGTCCTCACCTACGGCGGGTTCCTGCTGCTGGGCGGCCGCGCCGCCGACCTGCTCGGGCGCCGCCGGGTGCTCGTCGCCGGCGTGGTCCTGTTCGCGCTCTGCTCGCTGGCCGGCGGGCTCGCCACGCGCGAGGGGACGCTCATCGCCGCCCGGATCCTGCAGGGCATCGGCGCGGCGCTGATGGCGCCCGCGGCGCTCTCGCTGGTGACCACGCTGTTCAAGGAGGGCGCCGACCGCCACAAGGCGCTCGGGGTCTGGGGCGCGGTCAGCGGGCTCGGGGCGGCCGCCGGCGTGTTCCTCGGCGGCGTGCTGTCGGAAGGGCCGGGCTGGCGCTGGGTGCTGTTCGTCAACCTCCCGGTCTGCGCGGCGATCCTCGTCGCGGCGTTCCGGCTGCTGAGCGGCGAGCGCCCGAGCCGGGCCGGCCGCGACTTCGACGTCCGCGGCGCGGTCCTGGTGACCGGCGGGGTCCTGCTGCTCGTCTACGCGCTGATCGAGGCGCCCGACCGCGGCTGGGGCGCGGCCCGCACGCTCGGCGAGCTCGCGACCGCGGCGATCGTGCTGGCCGCGTTCGTGGCCAACGAGGCGCGCAGCCGGTCCGCGCTGATGCCGCTGTCGATCTTCAAGGTCCGCGGCCTGGCGGCGGCGGACGCCACGCAGCTGATCGCGTTCGCGGGCTTCTACTCGATGTTCTTCTTCCTCACCCTCTACATGCAGAACGTGCTGGGCTGGTCGCCGATCGAGGCCGGCGCCGCCTACCTCCCCGTCACGGCCGGCCTCGGCTTCGCCGCGACGATCGCCCCGCGGCTGTTCGCCCGCGTCGGCACGCGGCCGGTGATCGTCGCCGGCGCGCTGCTCGCCGCCGGCGGGATCTCCTACGTCGCGCGCATCCCCGTCCGCGGCAGCTACGCGGCCGACCTGCTGCCCGGGCTGCTGGTCATGTCGCTCGGCCTCGGCGCGATCTTCGTCGGCGTGACCGTGGCCGCGAACGCCGGCGTGCCGGAAGCGCAGGCGGGCCTCGCCGCCGGCCTGCTGAACACCTCGCTCCAGCTGGGGATCGCCGTCGGCCTCGCGGTGTTCTCGGCGCTCGCCACCGCCCGCACCACCCACCTCGCCGCCGAGCACGTCGCCCGCGCGCAGGCGCTCACCTCGGGCTACGCCCGCGCGCTCGCCGCGGCCGGCATCCTGCTCGCCGCCGCCGCGCTGATCGCCCTGCGCACGTTCAACTCCCGCGGCGAGCCGCGCCCCGCCGCCGACGCCCGGGCCGTCCCCGACCCGGCCTGAGTGAACGGGGGCCGGCGCCGCGCGGCGCCGGCCCCCGCGGCGTCACGGCAGCGTCACGTACTGTCCGAGGAACGCGCGCGCGGACGCGGTGTCCAGGCGGTAGTCGACGTTCGTCGCGCGGCACGGCGTGTCGCCGGTGATCGTCGTCCCGGCGACGATGTTCGTGTCGCGCAGGAAGTTCGGGCCGCCGGAGTCGCCGTAGCAGGTGTTGCCGTTTCCGGTGGCCGGGTTGCCCGAGATGCGCAGCCAGCTCGGCGTCACCGCGTCGAGCGTGCCGGTCGTGACGTAGCGGACGTCCGCGTAGTGGAACGTCTTGCCGCCCGGGCCGCTGGTCACCGACTGGGCGCCGTAGCCCACCGAGGTGAACGGCGTGCCCTGCGGCAGGCCCGACAGCGAGCCCGCGCGCGGCAGTCGCGCTGGACTGATGCCCTGCACGGCCCGGTCGAGCACGACCACCGCGATGTCGTGCGGGTCGCTCTGCGCCCGGTCGTAGGCCGGGTCGGCGTGCCAGGTGCCCGTGTAGGTCGTGCCCGGCGCGGTGTAGACCGAGTCGAACGTCACCTTCACCCGCGCAAGGCCCTCGTCGCAGTGGGCCGCGGTGAGGAACACGCGCGGCGCGATGAGCGTGCCGCTGCACTCCTCCCACGTGCCGTCCGAGAAGGCCTGCGGGGCCAGCAGCGCGCCGACGTACGGGTGGGCGTTGCCGTCGGGCGCGCCGTTGGTGATCGCCCAGGCGGGCGCCGCGAGCACGAGGCTCGCGACGCCCGCCAACAGAGCGGCCCTCCTCACGGCGTGGCGTTCCTCGCGGCGCGCACGGCGGCGATGAAGCCGGCCGCGTGCGGCGTGCCGAAGCCGGTGGTCATGTCCCAGCCGGTCGTCACGGGCCAGCCGGGCACCGGGCCGCGGGTCACGGCCTCGCCGTCGCCGTTGTAGTCGAACAGCGAGTTGTCCACCAGCCGGCCGCTGAGCGCGGTGCCCTCGACGACCGGGGTGATGTCGCGGAACGCCGCCGGGTTCTCGCCCACCTTGTAGAGCAGCGGGGCGAGGTGGCCGAGCGGCTTCTGGCCGGCCTCGCGCTGCTGCTGGTTGGCCAGCGCGACCAGGCCGGCGACCTGCGGCGAGGCGGCGCTCGTGCCGCCGTAGACGTGCCAGCCGACCCGGTCGGTCTTCGGGAAGAACGACGTGTAGACGAGCACGCCGCCGTTCACCGCGGCGTTCCAGGCCAGGTCCGGCACGCCGCGGGCGTTGCCGGGGATGCTGCCGGCCACGCTCGACTGCCAGCTCGGGCGCGGGTAGATCGCGCTCGGGCCGCCGCCGGTGGCCGCCGGCAGCCAGGACTCGTTCCACACGGCCTCGGTGTTGCCGCCGTCGGTGTAGTTGAAGTAGGGCGGGTTGTAGTCGCCGTCGGACGTGAACGCGACGTCGCTCGTCGGGTCCCAGGTCCAGCCGGCCTGCAGCTGGGTGCCGCCGACCGCGGTGACGTACGGGCTCGAGGCCGGCCAGCCGACCGTCGGATACGAGTAGAAGCCGCTGTCGCGGTGCTGCTTGGAGACGCCGCTGGTGCCGTCGTCGCCCGAGGAGGCCAGCACCGTGTCGCCCTTGGCGATCGCCTTCTGGTAGACGGCGTCGAAGCGCGCGGTCTGGCCGCTCGCGGCGCCGCCGAAGCTCTGCTCGGTCACGCCGAAGGACTGCGAGAAGACCGTGCCCGCCGGGTAGCGGTCGATCGCGTCGGAGATCGCCTTGAACAGGTTCGGGAAGCCCTGCACGCCCTCGGTCTCCGCCGGCGGGACGCCGATCAGCACGATGTGCGCGTGCGGGGCGATCGCGTAGGACCACTCGATGTCGAGGGTGGCCTCGCCGGCCCAGCCCTCGGCGCCGGAGGACCCGGACTGCCCGTTGCCGACGTTCTTGAAGTCGGGCGCGCCGTTCGGGTAGACCGCGGTGAACTTCGGGTTCGGCTCGTTCGGGAAGAACGTGTCGTGGAACTTCTGCAGGTCCTGGGCGGCCGTCGGGCTGCCGTAGGAGTCGACGAGCACGATCGTCTGCCCGTCGCCCTTGTTCTCTACGGCGTTGACGCCGTAGGCGGCGCGGATGTCCGGCGCGGTGTAGCAGTGCAGCCAGGCGTAGCTGACGCTCGGCGGCGGCGTGGTGCACGCCGGGTTGGTGGCGTCGCTGGGCACCAGCGCGCTCTCGGGGGCCTGGACGGCGGCCGAGGCCGTCGCCGCGCCCGCACCGAGCGCCGTCGTGGCCAGCACGGCCGTGATCAGGTTCCGCCAGTGGCGGTGTATCCATCTCTCCATGTCGCGGACAACGCGGTCCGGTTGGGAAGGTCGGGTGCTACTCGGCCAGATGTGCGCGGACCGACGCGGCCAGCTCGTGCGCGAAGGCCGGGAACGGGCCGACGGCCGCGTCGACCTCGCGGGTGAGCTCGGCGAGGTC
>JAICUS010000600.1 GCA_025935735.1 Solirubrobacteraceae bacterium
AGCTCGAGCTCCGGCACCGCGACCTGCGTATTCACGACGGCGAGCAGCGACGGCGGCTGATCGGCTCGGTGGCCGAGATCGGGCAGCAGGTGCCGGTGGTGGTGATCCGCGACGCCGATCGGCTGGTGCTGATCGATGGCTACCTGCGGGTCGAGGCGCTGCGCCGGCTCCATCGCGACACGGCGATCGCGACGACGTGGCCGGTCGGCGAGATCGAGGCGCTGGTTCACCATCGCCACCTGGTCGGGGACAAGCGGGTCGCGCTCGAGGACGCGTGGCTGCTGGGCCGGCTGCGCGAGCACGGCCTGACGATGGAGCAGCTGGCGCGCCAGCTGTGTCGCTCGACGAGCTGGGTGTCGCGGCGGCTGGGGCTGCTCGAGGCGCTCGACGCCGCGGCGCACGACCGGGTCCGCGCGGGGACGGTGCCGGCGCACGCGGCGATGAAATACCTGGTGCCGTTGGCGCGCGCCAACAAGGCGCAATGCGCGCAGCTGGTCGCCGGGCTGGGCGACACGCGGGTGTCCGATCGCGAGCTCGGCGCGCTGTACGCAGCCTGGAGGCGCGCGGATGGCGCCGGCCGGCGGCGGATCGTGAGCGAGCCGCTGCTGGTGTTGCGGGCGCTGGCGGCGATGACGGAGGCAGCCGAGGACGAGACCGTGTCGCTGCACAAAGATCTGACCGTGCTTGCTGCCGTGGCGCTGCGCGCGGGGCGACGGGCGCGCGAAAGCGGTCGGTTCACCACCCGATTGACCCAGGCGTGGCGCGCCGCGAGCGAGGCGTTCGCGGCGCTCGGCGCCACCATCGAGGAGATCCATGCTGGACCAGAGCCAACGACAGGCCATCCTGACCCTGCGTGAAGCGGGCCACGGCATCCGTGCCATCGCCCGCGCGCTGGGCATCTCGCGCATCGCCGTGAAGAGCGTGCTCGCCAGCGGCGACCCGCGGCCCCCGCCGCTGGAGCGGACCGAGAAGGCCGACGCTCACCGCGACGACATCCTGGCGCTCTATGCCGAGTGCAAGGGCAATCTGGTGCGGGTGCACGAGGAGCTGGCGACGCGCGGCATCGTGGCGCTGTCGTACCCGGCACTGACCGCGTTCTGCCGCAAGCACAGCATCGGCCACGCGCCCAAGAAGCCGGTCGGCCGCTATCCGTTCGAGCCCGGCAAGGAGATGCAGCACGACACCTCGCCGCACGACGCGCACATCGGCGGTGCGCTGCGCCGGGTGCAGACCGCGTCGCTCGTGCTGTGCCACTCACACCGGCTGTTCTTCCAGTTCTACCCGCGGTTCACCCGGTTCGAGTGCAAGCTGTTCCTGACCGAGGGTGCGCAGTACCACGACGGCACGTGCGGGCACTGCATGGTCGATAACACCCATGTCATCGTGCTCAGCGGCACCGGCAAGACCATGGTCCCGGTGCCCGAGATGGAAGCGTTCTCGCGCCGGCTGAATTTTCGTTTCGTCGCGCACGAGAAGGGTGACGCGAATCGCTCGGCGGGCGTCGAGCGGCCGTTCCATCACATCGAGCATAACTTCCTCGCCGGCCGGAAGTTCGCCGACTTCGCCGACGCCAACCGCCAGGCCCGCGCGTGGTGCGACCAGCTCAATGCCAAGTTCCGGCGCAGCCTGCAGACCAGCTCCGACGAGCTGTATCGGGCCGAGTGGCCCGCGCTGCGCCGGCTGCCGGCCTGGCTCCCCGAGGTCTACCAGCTTCATCAGCGCATCGTCGACCTCGAGGGCTACATCCACGTCGACGGTCACATCTACTCGGTGCCCTACCAGCTGATCGGCAAGGCGGTCGAGGTCCGGGAAACCAAGGACCACGTCCGCGTGTACGTCGGCCCGCGCGAGGTCGCCTGCCACGACAAGGCGATCTCGACCACCAAGCAGCGCAAGACGCTCCCCGCGCATCGTCCGCCGCGCGGTCAGCCGGCCGTGCACGTCCCGCCGTTGCCTGAGGAGCGCGAGCTCGCCGCCGCCGGCGCTCCGTTCGCCGAGTACGCCGCGACGCTCAAGAAGCGCGCCGGCCTGCGCTGGCCGCTCGCGCTGCGCCGGTTCGCCCAGATGCGCCACGACTATCCCGCACAGCCGCTGATGGCTGCGCTCGAGACCGCCGCTCACTACGGCCTCTACGACCTCGACCGCCTCGAGCGGATGATCCTGCGCAATATCGCCACCGCGTACTTCGTGGTGCCCGACGAGCGCAACGACCCGGAGCCCGACGATGAAGGATGACCTCGAGCAGCTGCTCAAGAGCCTCCACCTGCGCAAGATCGCCGAGATCTTCGACGAGGAGGCCAAGCGCGCTGAGAAGGCCGGCACCTCCTACCAGGAGTTCGTCGCCCGCCTGCTCCGCGCCCAGTGGCAGGCCAACCAGGAGGCTGCGCTCGCCTGGCGCATCAAGCGCGCCGGCCTGCCCGAGCAATGGACGCTCGAGACCTTCCCGTTCAAGCGCCAGCCCGGCGTCAACCAGCGCCAGATCCGCACCTTCGCCGAGCTGGAGTTCGTACCCAAGGCCGAGAACATCGTGTTCATCGGCCCGACCGGCGTCGGCAAGACCGGGCTGGCCTCGGCGCTGCTGCTCAAGGCGCTCCAGAACGGCCACCGCGGCGTGTTCATGCGCGCCCAGGACCTGTTCGACGAGATGTACGCGTCCATCGCCGACCGCTCGACCCGGCGCCTGCTCAACCGACTGACCAAGGTCGAGGTTCTGGTCATTGACGAGATGGGATATCTAAATCTCCGACCCGAGCAGACGAACATCTTCTTCAAGTTGATGGAAGAACGGTATCGTCAGCGCGCCACGATCATTACCACGAATCTCGACTACTCCGAATGGGCCAACTTTCTCGGCAACAAAGCCTTGGTCGGCGCGCTGCTCAGTCGGCTGCGCCACCAGTGCCACACCGTCAAGATCGACGGCCCCTCGCTTCGCGGCGGCGACAGCGACGGCGACGCCGCCACCTGATCCGCCTGCCGTTCGCGCTCGACGCCCTCGTCGCTTCCCCGCGGCGGGGGCGTTCTTGCTTGCCGGCCTATCCGCCGCCTGCGCCTTGGCCGCCCCCAGAGGGCGACGTACTCGGCCCCGTCGAGGACGCTCGCTGCGCTCGCGCCGCACGGCGGCGGGCTTCGCCCGTCCTGGACGGAGCCTCCGTGCGCCGCCCATGGCCAGGTGCCGGGTCGCCACAGGCGACCCCGGTCGTCGACCTTCCCATCGGAAATCAGGCCGAGGATCTGACCTGGCGATCTGGACCACTTCTCGCGAGCAGACCTGGGTCACTTCTCGCGAGCGTTGAAGCGTCGACGAACATCGACGGCCCCAATGAAGCTCCACCCTCCACCCTGACGCCGCATCCGCGAGCATAGTCTCCGTCGACGAACATCGACGGCCCCATTGAAGCCACACCTGAGCAGCGAGCGCCCGTGCGACGGACAGTGTCTCCGTCGACGAACATCGACCTGGTGGCCGCCTGCCAGCTCGCGGTGGACGGCGAGAGGTC
>JAICUS010000154.1 GCA_025935735.1 Solirubrobacteraceae bacterium
CCACCCGCTACGGCGAGGTGCTGTGGCTCGAGCCCTATCCCGACGCGCTGCTCGAGGGCATCGTCGACGGCTCGGCCGGTCCGGAGGCCCGCTACGAGACCCGCGAGGCGGTAACGCTCGCGTTCCTCACCGCGCTGCATCGCCTCCCGCCCCGCCAGCGCGCCGTGCTCGTGCTCCGCGACGTGCTGGGGTTCTCCGCCATTGAGGTCGCCGCGATGCTCGATACCACCCCCACGTCGGTGAACAGCGCGCTCATCCGCGCCCGCGCGACGATCGAGGAAGGCGCGCCGCGGGCACACGACCGGGCGCCGCTCCCCCGATCAGCCCAAGAACACGAGCTCGTCGCGCGGTTCGCGGACGCATTCGAGCGCGGAGATGTGGAACCGATCGTCGCGCTGCTGGCCGAGGACGCATGGTGGACGATGCCCCCGGAGCCTTACGGGTACCAAGGCCACAACGCGATCAAGCAGTTCATCGCCCATGCCTTCGCGAGACGGGGGAACAACCGCCACCGCCTCATTCCGACGCGGGCCAACTCACAACCCGCGTTCGCCCAGTACGTCAAAGACCCACACACCGACGTCGGCCGCGCGCTCTCGCTGCTCGTGCTGACACTCGAGCGCGACCGCATCTCGCACATCACCCGCTTCGCCCCGACCAGCGCCCTACCGCACTTCGGACTCCCCCGAACGATTCCGTGGTAGCCACTGGCACACCTGGGTGACGTACCAGTTGTTGAACTCGCCGAACACCGGCCGCAGCCCGGTGAACATCGGCCGCCCGACCTTGGCCGGGTGATAGCGCTCCAGCAACTCATCCTCGGTGCGAGCCGCCCACAACTCCGGGTCGGCGATCGTCGCGCGGACCGCGTCGGCCACCGCTCCGACCACCTCGGGGTCGCGCGTACGACGGGCACGCAACCGCCAGCGCAACGCCGGCGTGGGGAGTCGGCCCCGGTGGCGCTACGCCCGTCCGAGCACTCGGCGCTCCCGCCGGCTCAGCGCCGCATCATTACCGCGCCGAGGCCGCCAGTCTGCTCAACATCCCCACTACTATGCATTGGCAGGATTGTGCTCTTTGCGAATCGGCTGGCAGAGCATGGCGCCGAGGCGCGCACCAAAGGTAAGCGCCGATCGCGGCGGCGACGACCTCGAAATCGCTGAGTATGGCCAGCTCTCGGGCCAGCTCGGCCGACACATCTGGGTACACGTCGGGCGGCGTGCCGCGCGGATAGCCACACCCGGGATGGTGGCGGAAGCGCCCGTTCGGCTTACGGTGAGTAGTTCTCGAAGCTGCTGCCTTGCGGGCCGGCGCGGACGGCCCGGTGCAGGGCGCTGCCGCGCCGCCACTGCCGCCAGGACTTGAACCACATGGTCCAGCCGTTGTCGAAGGTGCCGGCGCGCGAGCTGCCGGTGACGGTGACCGGGTCGCCGGGGATGGACATCGCGTAGTAGATCGCGGCGGCGTCGGGCGACATGTTGATGCAGCCGTGCGAGACGTTGGTCGACCCCTGCGAGCCCACCGACCACGACGCGGCGTGCAGGTAGACGCCGCTCCAGGTGATCCGCACGGAGTAGGGGACCTGCATGTCGTAGCCCTCGCCGACCATCTCGACCGGGTTGCCCTTCTCGATCGAGAGATAGGTGCCGTTGGGCGTGTCGTCGCCGGGTCGTCCCGTGCTGATCGGCCAGTGGGCGTAGCGCTTGCCGTCGCGGTAGACGTTCATGACGTGCTTGGCGGTGCTGGCGAAGACCTTCAGCGATCGGCCGATGCGGATCGTCCCGCTGAGATCCTGGGCGCCGAACACGCCCGGCGCGGCCTGCACCCCGTTCACGTGCGCGGTGAAGCGCACGCGCGTGTGCGGGTGCCAGTACCGCCGTGGCCGGAAGTACAGACACAGCGGCACGATGCCGCACGAGTCGTCCCAGAACCACGACCCGACCACGCGCCGGGACGTCCGGATCTCCAACGACCGCTCGACCGCCTTGCGGTTGGTGACCGGCTCATCGAAGTAGAAGATCAGCGGCATGCCGACGCCGTAGACCCCGTCGTTGATCAGGATCGTGCGCGGCGCGAACGTGCGCTCGGGGGTCAGGGTCCGAAACGCACGATGACGCGTGACCCGCCGGCCGTCCGGCCCGGTGGCCGTCGCGATGACCCGGTAGGGCCGGGAAACCCCGAGCGCCCACCGGCTGCGCCAGACGGTCTTGGCAGCGTTCAGCGTCCCGGCGACCGCGTGTCCGCGGCTGCGCACCGTGACATCCGTGAGCGTGCCGCCGGTGGCCCGCACCTTGATCCCGCGATCCGGCCGCATGTCGACGCGGCCATGCCCGGGGCTGATGGACACCCGCGCGGCTGGTGGCAGGGGCGTGGGACTCGCCGACGCCTCGGCATGAGCGGCCTTGGGCCCGGCGTGAGCCGCCTTGGGCGCATGACCGCCCGAGCAGCCGCCCAGCACCGCACCGAGCGCGACCAGAGCCAGAGGGGTGGCCGCGCGCACGCACCGCAGCTTACGCGGCGCCGCGCTTCGAGCGCCGCCCTCCGGAGCACCGCCGCCGATCACGTCGTCTCCCGCGTTCGCCACGACGCCGTGCGCACCAGAGCCTGCTCGGACACTCGACCTACTTCTCTCCCCGCGCCCCAGGACCTCCACATGCGCGTCGAGGACCCAACCCCGCTCGTGGCGCCCGGCCATCACCAGCCTCGAGCAGCACGAGCGCGGACTGCGCCCCCCGCCGCGCGCAACATGCTCCGGAGTCGCTGACGCCTCGGACTGCAAGGCATCGCGCTCCTGCCCGGCGAGCTGCGCTATCCCGCCGGACCGCGGTTGCGGCGTCGTGCGCCCAGGAGGTTCCGTCGCGCACACACCAAAGCGCGGACGAATACCGATGAGTTCACGGCCCTGGAGCGGTCAAATGAGCATGGACTTCACTGACCTCTTCGCCGGCGTCCGGGTCCGTGACATCGCGGACGCGCGCGCCTGGTACGAACCGCTGCTCGGCAGCGAGCCCGCGTTCTTTCCCAACGACGTCGAGGCCGTGTGGGCGGTCGGCGAGCACCGCTGGTTCTATCTCCTGGAGGACGTACCGAAGGCCGGCTGCGCGCTCGTCACCCTCATGGTTGCCGACCTCGACGCGACGGTGAAGGCGATCATCGGGCGCGGCATCCAGCCGACCGAGCTCGAGGACTACGGCGAGGCGCGCAAATACGTCTTCCACGACCCCGACGGAAACGAGATCGGGATCGGCCAGGTACCCACCGCCTAGCCCGAGCCGACGGTCCCCCCCTCGTCGCGGGCCGTCCCACAACTAGACGATCCGTGCGGACGAGACGCGAAAGCGGCGCTTGTCGACGAACTGACCGCCGAGCACGGCTCGCCGAGATCCCAGGTTCCGCCGACGAGAACACGCGCTCGCCTGCGCTTGACGGGTATCCATAGGGTGGTGCATCGCCGAGGTCGTCGCTTCGCGCTTTTCGCCCTTGCCGTGCTTGTGGGCGCGCTCGCAGCCATTGTCGGATTCGCGGTACTGCGGCATCCGGTCGCGGGCTGGCCGTCCGGGGCGGCGCGAAAGAGCGATGTCCCACCGATCCTGGGAGCGGGACTGTTGGTGATTCCCGTCGTGCTGAACGCCTGCGCCGGCACGTCGGACGAGAAGCGGAAGCCGATGTTCCCGCGGGAACGCTCCGGCCTCGACTGCTCCTCTCGCGTGATAGCGAAAGCGCAGTTCACACGCCACGAGGAGGGCGGCTCGCTGAGTCCCGGGGCGCATGAAGCGTGCAGCGCCGCAGCGCGGCATGCGTCGGTACGCCGATAGCGCTCGGCTGCCGGAAGGCAGCAGCGCATCGTTGATCATCGAGCCGCGGCCACCCGCGACCGGGGACCCAGGCGCAGGCTCCTCCGCGGCCACTATCCGATGCGCGCCGCAGCACGGAGCCGCGCAATGGGCGCGTTGTCCAGTGGACACCCTCCGGAGGCGATCCGGGTCCGGGCGCTGAAACACTGACCACGAACCGCTGCGGCGGGCGGCGGGTCCTCCCCGGCGCATGTGAGCGCGAGCCTGCGAGCGCGGCGCCGGGGAGGGCCTGCCGCACGCCGCCCCAGCGCCCGGCCGTCAGCGTCGAGCAGGCTCTCCGTCGACTTGTCGCCGGCGAAGCATCGTGTCAGCCGCCTCGCCCGCCCCGAAGATGAAGGAGGCGCCGACCACGAACAGCGCGACGATCAGCAGCAGTGCGGCCCAGCCGGCGGCATGCAGGCCGAGCTCGTCGAGCACCAGCGACATGGCTGCCAGCGCGAAGCCGGCGAGCCAGATGCGGAGCAGCCGGAAGACGTCGATCACGCGCGCGACGACGAAGCCGGCGATCCCGAATAGACACGCGGCTGCGAGCACCTGCAGCATCACGCCAGCGGCAGGGTGGCGCGGATCGTGGTTCCCTCGCCGACC
Source organism: Solirubrobacteraceae bacterium (assembly GCA_025935735.1). The sequence continues at coordinate 4,443 of JAICUS010000154.1, forward strand.
GGGCTCTCGACCGACAGCTCGCCGTCGGCCGCGCCGACGCGGTCGGCGAGGCCGCGCAGGCCGGAGCCGGAGTCCGGGGAGGCGCCGCCGACGCCGTCGTCGCGCACCTCGACGACCAGCTCGCCGTCGCGCGGCTCGACGAGCACGGTGGCGTGGCTGGCCTCGGCGTACTTGGCCACGTTGGTCAGCGCCTCGGACACGGTGAAGTACGCGGTGGCCTCCAGGGCGGGCGCCAGGCGGTCGTCGGGGACGGCGAGGACCTCGACCGGCACGGTGGAGCGGGAGGCCAGGGCGCCGATGGCCGGCGCGAGCCCGCGCTCGGTCAGGACGGCGGGATGGATGCCGCGGGCCAGCTCGCGCAGCTCGGCCGACGCGGACGCGAGCTCCTCCCCCAGACGCTCGAGCAGCGGGCCGGCGGCCGAGGGGTCCTGGGCGACGACCCGGCGGGCCAGGCGCAGGTCGAGCGCCATCGACACCAGCCGCTGCTGCGCGCCGTCGTGCAGGTCGCGCTCGATCCGCCGGCGGGCGGCGTCGGCGGCCTCGATGATCCGGGCGCGGGAGGCGTGCAGCTCGGCCGCGCGGGCCGCCTCGATCTCGCGCCGCAGCAGCGCCTCCTCGGCCTCGCGGCGCTCGGTGACGTCGAACAGCGCGCCGTCCAGCCACAGCCGGCCGCCCGGGCCGGGCACGGGCTGCCCGCGGTCGAGCACCCAGCGGACCGTCCCGTCGGCGCGGACGACCCGGTACTCGAGCGAGTACGGCTCCTCCAGCACGGCAGCCTCCTCCAGCGCCTCACGCAGCTGCGCCCGGTCGTCGCGGTGGGCCAGCCCGACCAGCGTGCGCCGGTTGGAGGAGATGAAGCTCGCCGGCGGATGGCCGGAGAGGTTCTCGATCTCGTCGCTGATCAGCTCGACCATGCCGCCGTCGTGCCAGGCCGTGCGGTAGATCGCGCCCGGCACGTTGGCCATCAGCGCGCGCAGCAGCGCGTCGTTGGTGCGCTGGCGGGCCGCGCGCATGCCGGCGCGGGCGCGGGCCAGCAGCTCGGTGCGGGTGAACGGGCGGTGCAGGTAGTCGTCCGCGCCGGCGTTCAGCGCCGCGTCGGCGGCCAGGCCGCGCGCGTGGACGGTGATCACCAGCAGCCAGGCGTCGCCCAGGCGCGGGTCGTCGCGCAGCCGCCGGGCAACGCCCGGCGCGTCCAGGCCGGAGGGCTCGCGGTCGACGATGACCAGGTCGTAGGACTCCTCCTCCAGCGCCTGCCCGGCGACCTTGCTGTCGCGGGCCGTGCGCGCGGCGTGCCCGGCCGCGTGGAGCCACGGCTGGATCTCGGGCTCGGCGGCGCCGACGATGAGCACGCCGGCCTGCCGCCGTCTGACTGGCTCCGTTGGAGGCACCGAAGGATTATGCGGATAGGTTCCCGAGGATGAGCGAGATCACCGACACGTTCCGCGCGCTGCACGCGGGCGAGCCGTTCATCATCCCGAACCCGTGGGACGCCGGCTCTGCGAAGGTCCTCGCGGCGCTCGGGTTCAAGGCGCTGGCCACCACGAGCTCGGGCTTCGCGTTCACGCTGGGCCGCCGCGACGGGGGCGTGCGGCTGGAGGAGGTGATCGCGCACACGCGGGCGCTGGTCACCGCCACGCCGCTGCCCGTTTCGGTCGACATGGAGAACGGCTACGGGCCGGCGCCCGAGGACGCGGCGCGGGCGGTCGCGGCGGCGCGGCACGTCGGCGCGGCCGGCGGCTCGATCGAGGACTACGACCCGGCCACGGGGATCTACGAGCGCGCGCAGTCGGTCGCCCGGATCGAGGCCGCGGTGGAGGCCGCGGGCGGCGAGTTCGTGCTCACCGCCCGGGCGGAGAACCTGATCCGCGGCGTCGAGGACCTCGATGACACGATCGCCCGCCTGCAGGCCTACGAGCAGGCGGGCGCGGACGTCCTCTTCGCCCCCGGCCTGCGCACCGCCGAGCAGGTCCGGACGGTGTGCGAGGCCGTGTCCAAGCCCGTCAACGTGCTCGTGCACAGCGGCCTGAAAGGCGACGAGGTGGCCGCGGCCGGCGCGCAGCGGATGAGCGTCGGCGGCGCGCTGTGCTGGGCGGGAGTGCACGCGTTCGCCGAGGTGGCGAACCAGCTGCACCAGGGCGACTTCTCCGGCCTGCGCGGGAGCAGGAAGATCGGGGAGTGGCTGAGTCAGGCCTGACGCGTCAGCTCCATCACCCAGTTGGACTTCCAGCTCGCGCCGCCGTCGAAGGAGAACCACTGCTCCCAGCGCGCCGAGTCGCGCGTGATCTCCGACCAGTCGAAGCGCACGCGGATCGGCACGCCGTCGAGCATGTCGTCGCACTCGAAGCGGGCGTGGTCGGGTGCGTCGAAGCGGCCCTCCACCGGCGGATCCAGACGCCCGGGGCGCGCGCTGGAGGACCACCAGATGCGCCACAGGTCGCGCTCGGGGTCGTAGAGCCGCAGCGAGAAGCCCTCGTAACCGTCGGTGTGGAAGTGGTCGAGGTTGCCGGCGCCGCCCATCATGGCCTCGGCGTCCGAGGTGGCCTCGAACGTCTCCCACTCGTCGCACGCCGGATCGAGCGTGTCGACGAGCCTGCGGTTGGCCACGTGCCAGCGGCCGGGCAGGAAGTCGAAGTCCGTGGCCGGCATCAGACGAGGGCCTCCTCGAGCGCGCGGCCCAGGTAGGCGTCGAGGTCGCCGTCCTCGAGCACGTCGCGCAGCCAGGCGCGGCGCTCGAAGTCGATCACCTCGAGCTCCCACACGCAGGCCATGCCGGTGTCCTCGAGCGGCACGAGCGCGCCCGGCGCCTCCTTGGGCGCCGCGTAGTAGCGGGCGTGGATCTCGTTCTCGTTGGCCCACCAGTAGGCGATGGCCAGCGCGGCGGTGGCCGCGTCGTGGGCGATGGTGAAGCCGGGCGCGCCGGCGGGGATGGCGTCGGCGGCCACGCGGCGGGTGGCCTCGGCGAGCGCCGGCCGGGCGTCGCCGATCCCGTAGTGCTTGACGCGGTCCTCGCGGCCGAGGAACGCGATCCGGCGGAGTTCGTAGGTCATGGGCCTGGACACTATGCGATAAAGAGGGCAGAATCTGTCCTGTATGGCGAAGTCCGACCGCGTGCTCGCGCTGCTGGAGGCGCTGCAGGACCGCGGCTTCGCCCGCGGGCCGGAGCTGGCGGCGCGGCTGGGCACCGACGTGCGCACGCTGCGCCGCGACGTGGCCGCGCTGCGCGGGCTCGGCATCCCCGTGGAGGCCGAGCGCGGCCGCGGCGGCGGCTACCGGCTGCGGCCGGGCTACCGCATGCCGCCGCTGATGTTCACGCCGGCGGAGGCGACCGCGGTCGCCCTCGGGCTGCTGGCCGCCGAGCGCGACGGGATCGACGCCGGCAGCGCGCTGGCCAAGCTGCGCCGCGTGCTGCCCGACCGGGTGCGGCTGCGGGTCGAGGCGCTCGAGCAGACGCTGCGGTTCACCCGCGCGCCGCGCGAGCCGGCGCCGCCGCTGGGCGAGGCGCTGCCCGCGCTGGCCGAGGCGGCCCGGCGCGGCCGGCGGGTGCGGGCGCGCTACACGACGTCGGCCGGCGAGACCGCGTGGCGCGAGCTGAGCCCGCTCGGCCTGGTGGTCCACGGCGGGCGCTGGTACGTCGCCGCGCACGACGATGCCCGCGACGCCCTGCGCGCCTTCCGGGCGGACCGGTTCGGCGAGATCCGCGTCGCCGGCCCGGGCGTGCCGGCACCCGACGGCTTCGACGCCGTGGCGTTCGTCAACCGCACGCTGGCCCGCGTCCCCCACGCCCACGCGGTCGAGGTCATCCTGCACCGCCCCGATCCGCCGTTCCCGCCGTCGCTCGCCGAGCTGGAGCCGCACCCCGACGGCACGCGGATGCGCCTGCGGGCCGACTCGCTCGACTGGGTGGCGGGGCTGCTGGCCTCCGCGGGCTGCACGTTCACCGTGGTCGCGCCGGACGAGCTGCGCGACGCCGTGCACGCGTTGGGCGCGCGGCTGGTGGGAAGCTGACGGGCATGGACATCGGCAAGATCGGGATCTGGAAGAGCCGGCGCACGGGCACCGACGGCGTGCGCGAGGTCGAGGCGCTGGGCTACGGCGCGCTGTGGCTGGGCGGCAGCCCGTCGGTCGAGCAGGCGCGCGAGTACGTCGAGGCGGGCACGACGCTGCCGGTGATCACCGGCATCCTCAACGTCTGGCAGCACGAGCCGGCCGACGTGGCCGCCGCGCACGCGAAGCTCGTCGCCGACCACCCGGACCGCTTCGTGCTGGGCATCGGCATCGGCCATCCGGAGGCGACGAGCGAGTACACCAAGCCGCTGACCAAGATGCGGGCGTTCTTCGACGGGCTGGACGCCGCGGACACGCCGGTGCCATCCGACCAGCGGTGCGCGGCCGCCCTCGGCCCGAAGATGCTCGACCTGGCGGCCGAGCGCTCGCTGGGCACCCACCCCTACTTCGTCCACGCCGAGCACACCCGCTACGCCCGCGAGCGCGTGGGCGCCGGCGTGCTGGTCGCGCCCGAGGTGGCGGTGGTGGTCGAGCCGGACGCGGAGACCGCGCGCCGGGTCGCCCGCGAGTACGCCCAGAGCTACCTGCGGATGAGCAACTACACGTCGAACCTGCTGCGCCACGGCTTCACCGAGGACGACGTGCGCGACGGCGGCAGCGACCGCCTGATCGACGCCGTCATCCCGCACGGGACGCCCGAGCAGATCGCCGAGGCCGTGCGCGAGCACCTCGACGCCGGGGCCGACCACGTCTGCCTGCAGCCGCTCGGCCACGGCCCGGCGCCGGTCGACGACTACCGCGCGCTGGCTCAGGTGCTCATCGGCGCATAGCGGTGGTGGAGCATCAGCGCGTTGCCGTCGGGGTCCCGGAAGAACGCCATGTGGCAGACGCCGGTGTCGAAGGTGTCCATGGCGAACTCCACGCCCTGCGCCTCCAGCCGCTCACGCGCCGCCGCCACGTCGTCGACGCGCAGGGCGATCGCGTTGCGCACGGTGCGGCGCGGTCGAGGTCGCGCGTGGGGATGCCCACGAAGTCGACGCGGGTGATCATCGGCCCAGGGTACGGACCAGCCCGCGCGCGCGGCCGCGGACGTCGGCGACCAGCGCGCGCACCTCGGCGAGGCCGGCGCGCAGCTCCGGGTCGCCGACGTCCACCGGCAGCATCGAGTCCTGCAGCTCCACGAGCGCCTCGTCGGCCTCCTCCACCGCGTCCGTGGCGCGGTCGACGAAGCCGCGGGCCCCGAGCGACGCGGGGCCCGCGGAGGCCGGCGGGAAGTCGGCGGCGGGCAGCCCGTGGCGGGCGGCGAACGCGGAGTGGATGCGCCGCGCCCGGCCGGCCGCGGCCTGCACGGGCCGGAACAGCTGCTCCTCGAGGTGGTCCGCGGTGCGCTCGTCGAGCACGTCGTAGGCGGCGCCGAGCGCCGCCAGGGCGACGTTCAGCGCGTCGATCGCCCGCGCGAGGTCCTCGAGCAGCTGCCGCCGGTCCTCCGCCGCCGTCCGGGCCATGTCAGGCCGTCCGCACCGAGTAGACCGGGGGCAGGTGCCGGGCCGCGGAGAACCACGACGCGCCCGCGTCGCCGGAGCCGAACACGTCGCCCGAGGTCGCGCCGAAGTACAGCTCGAGCCCGTCGCCCGCGCCGTGGCGGTCGAACGCCTGCCGGAGCACCGTGAGGTAGGCGTGCTCGGCGGGCAGGCCGTCGCCGCGGGGCGTCCAGCTCGCGCCGGCGTCGCGGGTCTCGTAGACGCGCACGCGGCCGTCCGGCGTCGTGCGGTCCATGTCGGCGGTGAGCGGGATCACGTACGCGCTGTCGGGATCGGCGGGGTCGATCTCCATCGGGAAGCCGAAGTCCGACGGCAGCCCGTCGCCGATCGCCGTCCAGCTCTCCCCCGCGTCGTCGGAGCGATAGACGCCGCCGTGGAACTGCATGAACAGCCGCTCGGGGCGCTGCGGCGCGCGGCGGAGGTTGTGCACGCACAGAGCCAGCGTGTCCGCGGGCGCGTCGTCGGGCAGGTAGCGCGGGCGGATGCCCTGGTTGCCGTGCCGCCAGGTCTCGCCGCCGTCCTCGGTCAGCCACACGCCGACCGCCGACATCGCCAGCAGCAGCTTGTCCGGCTCGCCCGGCCAGGTGACGATCGAGTGCAGGCACAGCCCGCCGCCGCCCGGCTGCCAGTCGTCGCGGGTCGGGTCCTCCCACAGGGACTTGTTCAGCTGCCACGACTCGCCGTCGTCGCGGCTCTCGAACAGGACGCCCGGGTCGCCGCCGGCGTACAGCGGCGCGTCGCCCTCCCCGCGCACGATCGTCCAGATGCGTGCCAGCGCCTTCTCGCCGCCCTCCGGGAGCGCGAGGCCCTCGGACTGCGTCCACTCACCGGCCGGGTCGTCGGCGTAGAAGATCTTGGGGCCGTAGAACGGGTTCGTCACCGTGACGAACACGCGGCCGGTGCGCGGATCGCGCATCGCGTACTCGACCGGCTCGCCG